>JBCCLS010000512.1:0-3321 GCA_039026835.1 Bacteroidota bacterium
CCCGCCGCGGCACAGGCCGAGGTCGTGATTGCAGCCCTGGGCGACAGCCTGACCCAAGGCTTTGGCCTGCCGCCGGAGCAAGGCTTCGTTCCGGTGCTCGAAGGATGGCTCCATACACGCATTTCTTTAAAAATAGCATCAACCAATTTATTCGTCACTATTTTGATACTTCTGATTATCCGTTGTTTTCGTTAGAAAAAATGAAAGCTGAAAAAGCATATATCGAAAATCATTTAGAAGGAGATGTAAAAAAGTACGCTATGGGACGAATGATTCGAGACTATTATGTTGAAGGCTTCACATACAGTGTTGATAATAAAGAATACATGTTGAATTTGATTGATGAATATGTCAAAACTGTTTCCGATAAGAAATCTTACGTTGAGAAAATGGAAGAAATCAAAGAAGATATTTTAATGTATGATTTTGAATTGTCTGAATCGGCACTGAATACAAAAATGGTGAATCATCTAGGCGATACCATCACACTGCAAGACATTTTTAGTCGCTCTAAAAAACGAGTTAAAGTTGTGGATTTTTGGGCGAGTTGGTGTCCGCCATGTATCAAACAAATCAAGGAAAATAAACCGTTTAAAGATCGACTTTCTGTAGAAAATAATGTCGAATGGATTTATCTTTCTATCGATGCCGACAAGAAAAAGTGGTTAGCAAAGCAAGAAGAATTAAGCGAAACATTGCATTTTAGGAACTCTTATTTATTAGTCAAAGGAAACAAATCTTCACTAGCGAAAGCATTGAATGTACATTCCATTCCACGCTATGTTATTTTCGGAAGAGATGGAAAAATGCTCATGTATAATGCACCAAGTCCCGCAAATGAGGAAGCTTTTGAACAGATCATTGATCACCTGCAACCACAACAACCTATTCAATAAAATATTGTTGTTTTTATAGTTTTTCTTACTGTCTAACATACAACACTTGTTACACTTTTTAAATGAAGAATCTAAGTTTTTTGTTTTTGTATTTGAAAAAGAGAAATATTTATCTCAACAAAAAAGAGTTTGCCTTTCAATATGAATCACATCCTGAATTTCCATCACTTTTAGCACTGAGTGATACGTTGCGCTTTTTTAATGTAAAAAATGATGCGCTTCATGTGCAAGCCTCTGAAATTGATAACTTACCCTCTTTTTTCATTACTAAATTAAAACATTCACAAGATGATGAATTGACATTTATAGAAGCAAAAAACACAGATCAATATACTGTCTATCAGACATCAAACACACATACAATTTCAAAAAATACATTGCTTCAAAAATGGTTAGGCATTGTTTTCTTGATTGACACTAATGATAAAAATCCAAAAAAGAAGGTGCAGCTTTCTTGGAAACATGTCTTACTTTTGGGTTGTATTGTGTCTTTTGTTGGATTGTGTACACCTCATTTTCAAACACTTCCTTACTTTATTTTATTTGCATTGCCTGCGATTGGTTTGGCATTTTCAATTGCTGCTTTAAAATCAGTTTTCCATTTACATCATACATTTTTGGATACCATTTGCGGAAGTCAAAAAACGACTGATTGTACACACGTCATACATGCTGAAAATCAATTTTCCATATTGAGTGATGTGAGTTTGGTATTTTTTGGGTATCAACTCTTAGCTTTTATCATATTTGCCGCTACAAATACTTTTCCTGAGTATGTTGCGGTTGAAAAAGTAGTTTTGATAGGAACTGTTCCTGTCATACTATTTTCGTTGTATTATCAGTTTGTAGTAGTAAAAAAATTATGTGTGTTATGCTTGTCGATCAGCACTATTATTTTGATAGAATTGACATATGTGTCTACATTGCCAAATGTGATAGCTTTTGAACACATTGCTTTTTCTGAATATAATTTTCACATATTTTTGTTTGGATTACTTGCGTTTGGATGGTATTCGTTAAAAGCTGTTCTCACTGCAAATCAGCATTTAGTTCTCAATCAAATTGAAGCGAATCGTTTTAAGAGAAATTATACGATTTTCAGAAACACCCTTATATCAACCTCTAACATTGTTGCACCTCCAACCTCCTTAATTTTTGGCAACCCTAAAGCCAAACTTACACTGGATTTTATTACGAATCCTTATTGTCATCATTGCAAAGAGCCGTATAAACTATTGAAAAGATGTCTTGAAAATTATCCAGATCAAATCACAGTTAGGATGATTTACAATGTCAATCTCAAACAACTTGATGAGAAAGCCGTTTCACTCACACAGCATTTGTATCACATACATGAAATGTATGGAACTGAGACGTTCTTTGAAGCCTTGGATTTTTGGTATGCTACGGAAAATCATAAACAATGGTTTGAAAAGTATCATAAACTTTTTGACACAACCAAAATTCGTCACAAGCTTAAAACACACCGAACATGGTGTCTTTCCAATGCCATAAGCTTCACGCCTGCTCTTTACATCAATGGCTATGCTTTTCCAAAATCCTACGCTCTTACAGAACTCAACTACTTTATCGATGAACTTGTTGAAGATGTTATAACTTAACGTGATTCATTAAGCGATAAAAGATAATTTCAGAAACTAATTCTTTTGTTTTTGCTGACGAATGGCAGTTAGGTATCGTTGCAATTCTTCCTTAACTTTTGGGGCTAATAAACACAATCCGATCATGTTGGGAACAAGCATGGAAAACACCATCGCATCTGCAAAATCAACTACTGCTTGTAGACTTGCCGCCGCACCAATGACTACAAATATGCAAAAGATAGTTTTGTAAATGTATTCAGCTTTTTTACTGCGTCCAAATAAATACGACCACGCTTGGTGTCCATAGTACGACCACGAAATCATAGAAGAGAACGCAAATAAAATCACTGCGACTGTCAAAACATACGGAAACCATGAAATACCGCTTTCCAATGCATTCGACGTTAATATAGCACCTTGCTCATAGGAAACTTCGGTACCAACAGTTAGTTGTCCTGTAATGATCAACACGAGTGCTGTCATGGTACAAACCACTACAGTATCAATGAACGGTTCTAACAGAGCGACTAAACCTTCACTAGCAGCATAATTGGTTTTTACTGCAGCATGCGCAATTGACGACGAACCAATCCCCGCTTCATTGGAAAATGCAGCGCGCTTGAATCCTTGAATCATCACACCAATAAAGCCGCCTGCAACACCTTCATAACTAAACGCGCCATAGAAGATTTCACTACATGCAGTAGGAATCCGTTCGTAATTAATTCCTAAAATGACCAAAACCGCAATGACATAGGTTGCTACCATGAACGGCACAATTTTATCTGTCACATTCGCTATCTTTTTAATGCCTCCAATAA
>JBCCLS010000513.1:0-3317 GCA_039026835.1 Bacteroidota bacterium
CTATTGAACAAAAAATGCGGATCCAATTGATTTTTTAACGCATCAAACTGTGCAGAAGCCGTTCCAGCGATAATTTTTTGTTCTTTGACTTTTTTCTTCTGTAATTCTCTGTAAAAGTACAGTGCATGAAAAAATACAGAGAAAAATGAAGTTACAATCAATACTTGCAGGTAAAAGCTTGCTGTTTGTGACTCAATAAAAGCAGCATAAGTCATTCCTTTAATTCCCACAAGATCCATCATTCGCACAAAAAATACAGTAACCAACGTTAGAAATACAGAACCTACAACTCCAATAAAAATTCGGTAGCGTTGGTTCGATTTGTTCCATACAATATTGCGATTCATGTATCTGAAAAAGTACGAGTTTACCAAACTTATCGGAATAGAGTACATACAATACAATCCAAAACTGATCAGCAAATCTTGATTGATTCGGATGGGTTGACCACCTGCAAAATCAAATACGAGTTCTACACCACATAAAATAAATCCTATGATAATTCCGATTGTTATAACTTGGTTAAACTCTTTCATACCCTTACTTTTTTAAGATATATTGTACGTGTGTATGTTCAAATATACTAAGGATTTTTAAACGATGTGTTTAGTTGTTACATTCAGCTACCAATTTTATAGCGCGCTCTTTTCCCCATTGCGGACTGAAATCGTCTTTTTTGGTTTCAGCTTCAAACAGTTCTTTTGCGCGTACTAACTCTTTGCAAAAAGGCGCTGTGTCTTGTCCAAAATAACGAGCACTTCCTATGGCCCACTCTGTTTTATTCAATACGACTCTCGGATTGTTTTGATCAATTGCATACGCTTTCGCGTAGATTTGACTCACTTTTGGTGCATATTGCATTCCGTATGTAGCGCCGTCGTACGCAACCCAAACTGTGTATAACATTGCTTGCAAGACCATAATTTCTGGATTGTTCGGTGAAATACTTGTAGCATGATCAATTTGTGCTTGTGCTTTTTCTAATTGTTGTGCCAACTTACTTTTATCTTTGATCGCATAACCGTCAATAATAGCTATCTGTGCTGCATAATACGATGGCAGCCATTCGGTTGGTGTCGCAGATGAAATACGCTCAAATAAATTGATAGCTTCAACGTTTTTGTTTTCCTTCCAAAGTGAAAACGCTTTTTCCATTCCTTGTTCGTATCTTGATTGTGCGAGTGCGATGTTTCCTAAGAATACAAGACTTAAAATTACGATTACTTTTTTCATTGTGTTGGTTTTTTGATGATTTACATTTTGTTTGTCTAAATTCATTTTTTCAAATAATTGAAAAAACATAGTTGATGATGATGAATGTGATACTGATCATTTTTTGATTGATTTGATTGTTTTTGATTGACAGTTCAAATATCTAATAAATCGGTGTGCCACAGAAAAAGAAACTACCGAATTGTATTTTTTTAAGGATGAATTGTTGTTTGGGTGTTAGGTGTTCGGTTTTGAGTCTTAGTTTTTACCCAATGATACGTTCTGCGCTATACATTATTCTTTTGAAATCTCTCAACACTAACTTCTCATGCCTCAATACTTCAAAGAAAATCTCCCTACAATTAGGTATTTCCTAGCAGTGTGAATTGGTTATTTTTAATCATCTTAAACGAAACACCTAGTACATGCAATTTTCATCAGTCTTAGGATATTTTTTATCAGTTACGATTTACACTTTATTAGCCTATAATTTTTTAACAACCGTACTTTTTTGTTGGAAAAAGCAGCTCCTTTCCGGAAATAGTAATGTGCGAAAGTTGCAACAATATGTACTAGTGCTTATGTTAATTTGTATGATTGCGTATTACAAAATGACAGTTGTTGCTGCTCATAATTTATCCATACTTCCATGGATTTGGGGATTTTTATCTGGACATCTGTTTAGTACGCTCGAAAAACGTTGGCTGAATGAGCTTTTTGGATTGGGAATTTTACTTGCCATCACCATTGTATTGTTTTTTAAACAAATTGAAATTATTCAGCTATGTACAACACTTGAAATTACTGCGATTGCCACCACTGTATACTTCATTTATATGAGTGCCGGATTTATGTTGGGATCGCTCCTTTGGTCTAATACTATATATAAATAAAATGATTATTCTCTGTAAATTACTCTTTGTCGTTTGTGAATGGTTCGTGAATTTATTGTGAATCGATGTAGAAGTATACATCACCGCATAAAAAACGCCACAACAATTTTGTGTAAATGGTTTTCTTTAGTGTACTGATGGTTTTTGAGTCTTCTTAAAGTTAGGTTACTTTACGAGTGTAAAGTTTAACCCCAAATATTTTAAAATACGATTATGCTTACTACATTACGAATTCCTCTTTTTATCCTCATATTTTGTATCGCTATTACATCACTTTCTGCACAACAAACCGTCACCATTAGTAATAAAACTTTTGGAGCCTGTGAAACTATAGAAGCTTCTATTGGGAACACGGGAGAACGTCTTAGCGTATTTATTGCGGAGCACGAACTACGCGCTGGTTATGGTGGAAAATATGAAAGAACCCGTGGAATGGCTGCAGAAGCAGATAATTTAGATGACATTCCGAAAGGCTATACCTTACTTTTGGATGTAGATTTTACCCGAAAATTCAAATTTCCAATTGAAGCAAAAGACAGTGTTTTTGTGACGCTTTCTAATATGCAATTAGACCAGCGCTCGCAACAGCTCATGCAACAACAAATGAGCGCGCAAAAAAACAAAATGAGCGCGGCAAGTCAGGAAATAAAAACGATGCAGCAACAATCCAAAAGTCTTGAAGCAAAAGCAAAAGAGATTGCAAAACAAATGAAAGCAGGGAAAATTTCACAACAAGAAGCTTCTCAAAAATTAATGGCATTACAAAATCAAATTGAAAATATGGTTGATAATTCTTCCGTAATAAACCAACATATTGAAGAGCCTGAAGATGAGCAAAATTATGCGATCAATATTGTAGATACAAAACTAGCAACCGAAGCGAATGTGTATTCAGGAACGTTACACATCATACGATTCAACAAAAATGAATTTGTAGCAAAATTATACAACGGACAAGAAATTGTAGGATGTTTAGAAAAACGATCAGCAAGCTCACAATCAGAAGAGAAAAAATGTAAAAGTTTAAAATCTAGTTTGTTTCCAGGGCTTTTTGTGTTGGAAGAAAGCAACACTACCATGAATATTAATGTGAAGCTAAAGAAATTCGAAGATTTTAGATATTAGATAATGAAACACGATGTATGCTATCAAAATACAACTGACTGTCTAAAAAGAGTACGTTTCACCCAAAAAATAGTTTAAAAAGAAAAC
>JBCCLS010000514.1:0-3301 GCA_039026835.1 Bacteroidota bacterium
GATAATGAATTAAACTCAATATCGTTGTCTGTATTTTTACCTAGTAATTTAGATGATTTATCTAAAAATCAATGGTCAAAAATTGAAACAAAAATTCAACGAATCGTCTCTAAACATGGAATTTCTGGACAAGGATATTCAAATGAGTTTCTGATTTATCCAGAATTTGAAATTTACAACGAAGACACCGTAACGGGCATGCGTACATTGATTTCTATTGAAGCAGAATTTAGTTTGTTTATTCAACAATACAGCACACGAAAAGCATATGCGTCCTATTCAAAATCTGTCACAGGAAGCGGCACCACGAGACAAAAAGCACTGAATAACGCCATTTCACAAATTTCGACATCCGATCCTAAATTAAAAACATTTATAGATTCAGGAAAAAAGAAGATTTTATCTTATTATGAAAATAACTGTGATCAACTTCGAAATGATGCTGATACGTATATAAAAATGAAACAATACCGAAAAGCCATAGCTTTATATACTATGATACCGAAAGAAGCAAAAAAGTGTTACACTAGAATACAAAAAAAATCAGTAGAAGCTTATAATGCTTATCAAAAACAACTATGCAAGGAAAATATTCTGGCTGCAAAAACAAAACTCGCTGATAAGGATTACAAAGGTGTTTTTAATGAATTACTACCTTTAGATCCTAATTCAAACTGTTCGACCGATATAAACATTATAATTGATAAAGTCATAACAAAATTGTCAAGAGGTGAACAAACAATATTGAACAATAAAAGAAAAAATAAAAACAAGAGAAAACAAAGGGAAGCAAATACAAAAATTATTTTAAAATTTGATTCGCTTCGTTTTGGTCCAAAAGTTAAAATCAGGACTCGTTTTTAGTGTCGCATCGTACGAGCTACTTGATCTTCGTCTAAAATTTCGTTGGTTTCTGCTTGTACTTTTTTAAGAATATCTTGTAAATCGGCTGTTGTGTCAATTTCATCGTCTGCAATCATATTGAGCAACGCTTTGTCTTGTGCACGGCCGATTTCCATAGCTTTGCTATACGGAATCTCTTCATTAAATGTCACCATAGAATATTTTGAGAAATATTGCTGTGGGAATGTTTTTTCTAAATCCATCTCTAGCTTTCGCTTCTCCATAAAGATAGGATTTGCCACATGATCGCGCATTTCATAATAATTATCAATCGCCAAATCAGCAATGGCATCTGTGTCTTTTTTACGCGCCTTTTCGTATGCTTTAAATACAGCTTCCCAATCTCCTTCGTGCTGATCTAAGACTTCATTTAACACAACTACATCTTCAAACGAGGCATTCATTCCCTGACCGTAAAATGGCACAATGGCGTGCGCAGCGTCACCCATGAGTAAGGTGTTGTTTTTGTACGACCACGGCGAACATTTTACTGTTCCCAATGGCGCAGTCGGATTCTCAAAGTATTCCGTAGTCAAATCTGGAATGAGCGGAATTAAATCTGGAAATTGTGCTTCAAAGAATTCCTGAACACGTTCAGGCGTGGTTAAATTGTTGAAATTGTATTCGCCTTCGTCATACGACAAAAAAAGTGTAACGGTAAAACTTCCATCCAAATTTGGCAAAGCAATGATCATATAATCGCCTCGCGGCCAAATATGCAGTGCATTCTTTTCGGTACGGAATCCGCCTGTGGCAGTTGGTGGAATATTGAGTTCTTTATATCCGTGACTGAGGAAATTCTGCGAGAAGCTAAATAAAAATTTTCGCTCCAAATAATAACTTTTACGCAAAATAGAGCCCGCGCCATCTGTTCCAATAATAACATCTGCCTTTATGTCAAACGTAGTGTCGGTTTCACTACAGTAAAACGTAGCCACATTTTCCTCAATATCAATTTTAGTACACTTTTTATTGAATGAAATTTCAACAGCTTTGTGTGCTTCTGCTTCGGTGAGCAATAACGCATTTAAATCACCACGAGAGATAGAATTAATATATTCATCCTCGCGCCCAGAATAATTAGACATAAACGTATTGCCTTCCACATCGTGCACCAAACGTCCATGCATCGGAATACACAAAGGCATCACTTTATCTGCAATTCCTACCATATTCATCGCTTTAATTCCACGATCTGAAAATGCTAAATTAATCGATCTTCCCGCAGAAATATCTACCTTTCGCAAGTCAGGACGACTTTCCATTACGGTTACTTTATATCCACGTTGTCCCAAACGCAACGCCAACAAAGAGCCACATAAACCTGCTCCTACAATCAGTATGTTTTCTTTCGCCTTCATTTTATAAGCATTTTTTAAGTTCGTCTACCATTTTATACACATCTTCAAAAGAATTGTACAGTGGCACAGGCGCACAACGAATTACGTCAGGTTCGCGCCAATCGGTGATGATATGTTTGTGTATTAATTTTTGGTGTAATGATTTGTCTGCATTTTTAACTTGAATCGACAATTGACAACCGCGTTCGGCCGGATTTGTTGGAGTGATGATTTCAATACGATCTGTTTCAATCTGATTGATTAAATATTCAAAATATGCGGTCAGTTGTTCTGATTTCTCGCGCAAAGCATCCATACCAACTTCCGCAAATAAATCTAGGGAAGCTTTGATCGCTGCCATCGATAATATGGGCGGATTGCTCAATTGCCAACTTTCGGCACCAGGAAGCGGATTAAAGTCATAACGCATGTTAAAACGTGTTGCCTTATCGTGTCCCCACCAACCCGCAAATCGATGCAATTCTTTGTCATGTGCATGTCGTTCGTGTACAAACAATCCTGCGAGACTTCCAGGACCTGAATTTAAATATTTATAGGTACACCAAGCAGCAAAATCTACATTTGCATCGTGCAAATTCGGTTGAATGTTTCCGGCTCCGTGAGCCAAATCTATTCCAACCATCGCACCTTTGGCATGTCCAAGTTCAGCAATTTTCTTAATATCAAAATATTGTCCCGTGTAATAGTTGACGCCGCCAATGAGCAACAAGGCAATTTCGTCACCTTGTGTTGCCAGCATGGTTTCTAAATCTTCCATGTGCAACAACTCTTCTCCTTCGCGTGGTTTCCACTCAAGCAATCCTTCTTTTGGATCGAATCCATGAAATCTGAGTTGTGATTCTACCGCATACCGATCGGATGGAAAGGCATCGCTTTCTATGACAATTTTATACTTCGTTTTTGTGGGTTGATAGAAGGAAACCATCAATAAATGTAAATTTGTCGTCAAGGTGTTCATAATGACGACTTCAATAGGCTTCGCTCCTACTATTTTTGCCATATTTTCGGTGAGAAACTCATGGTAAGGCATCCACGGA
>JBCCLS010000515.1:0-3295 GCA_039026835.1 Bacteroidota bacterium
ATGAAAGAAACTCAAAAAGTGTATACACATTTTGGGATAGACTTTGATCCGTATTTGTTCCCCGTTTTTAAAATCATCTCCCAAAAAAATAAAACTACAAATACAGCAATTCGAGAGTTACTCAACATTTCACAACCTGCCATTACCCAAACCCTGAACAAGCTTTTAAAGAAGGAATTGATTGTCATCAACAATGATGATACGGACAAGCGTAAAAAAATTATTTCATTGTCTTTGAAGGGTGAAAAACTATTGATTAAAATGATTCCTGTTTGGAATGGTATTCACGAAACTGTGGAGCAACTCACCGCTTTTTCTTCAGACAATTTGGTATCACATTTGAGTCAGATAGAAGATGTATTGGCACAAAAAGAACTGAGTGAACGCGTGATTGAAAATATGAAATCTATTGAACATTCTGCAATTAGCATTATTCCGTTTAATGAAAAATATGCTTCCGTATTTTATGAATTAAATGTAGAATGGTTAAAAACATTTTTCTATGTAGAGCCGCATGACGAAGAAGTTCTCAGCAATGCAAAAAGTTATATTATTGATCAAGGTGGACATATCTTTTTTGTAAAAGATAAAGATGTTATTGCAGGCACTGTAGCGCTGATCAAAATTGAAGATGGCGTGTTTGAATTAAGCAAAATGGCAGTTTCACCCGCATTTAGAGGAAAAAAAATTGGTCAAAAATTACTGCAATATTGTATTGATTTTGCCAAGGATAACAACATTTCAAAGTTCATTTTATATTCCAATCGCAAACTGGAAAACGCAATTTATATTTATGAAAAGTATGGTTTTGTCGAAATTCCTATCGAAGCCAACAATCCGTATGCGCGTGGTAATATTAAAATGGAGTTAGTATTTGAATAGTAGACTTTTTAGATTTGTTGCACTCAAAGACTCATTAGATGATTAATCTTTCAATTATACTCACTTCCTCGTAACAAATACGTAGCTTTGGCGTCTTGTATGCGAGAAATGAAATTTCATGAAAGAAAAATATAGTACGTTTTTCAGGCGTTTTTGGATTGTTATTATTGTGGGTTTTGTGTTGTATAATATTGTATTTCCTGATACTTTTTCAAGAGAAAATATTGTCAACAGTATTGAATCGTATGGCAATTACAGCTGGATGATTTTCTTTCTATGTCACATTATCCGCGGATTTGTAATGCTTCCAAGTACAGTGTTGATCTTTGCTGGTGTGTTTCTATTTCCCAGTAATCTGTTTTTAGTATTGCTCATTTCAGTTTTTGGAATTGTCATTTCTTCCATGATTGTCTACTATTTTGCTGATAAGCTAGGTTTTGCTAAAATTTTTGATAAAAATACCAAAGCGACAAATCTTGTCAAGGAGAAACTTTCAGGAAAATACGGGCCTTTATTTGTTATTTTTTGGGCATTTTTTCCGTTTGTTCCCACAGATTTGATTTGCTATGTTGCCGGCGCCATGAAGATCAATGCGCTCGTTTTTGCGCTAAGTATTTTTATTGGCGAATTAATTTTATGCAGTGTCTATATCTACGGAAGTGCCTTTTTTATATAATATTCACGTACAAATTTTTCAGAATAATTTGATGGAACTCTGCTAAATCATAAGGTTTGATGATGAAGTCGTTCATTCCTGCTTCGTAAATGCGATCACGGATTTGGTCTTCTTCTACAGCAGTTAATGCAATAATTGGCGTAAGCTGATCTGTCTCGCGAATGCGCCGTGTCGTTTCAATACCATCAATGCGTGGCATATTGATATCCATCAAAATCAAATCGTAACTAGTGTCTTTGAGTACTTCGATAGCTTCCATGCCGTCTTCTGCCACATCACACTGATATCCTTTGCTTTGTATGATTCGCTTTGTAACCACACGATTGATTTTGTTATCGTCTACAATCAAAATGCGTTTTTCAATGGTATTGATTGTTTTTGTTGGAACGGCAGCCGCTTTTGCAGAAAGTTCTTTGCTTTCTTCAAATACGATCGAAAACGAAAATTCTGTACCGTTATTTTCTTCGCTTTTTAGTGAAATATCACTTTCAAAAAGTAACAAAAGGCGCTTTACAATGGACAAACCCAATCCCGTTCCCTGGTAATTTTTCTCAATAGGACGCAACTGAACAAACTTATCAAAAACAGATACTTGCTTTTCTTCCGGAATGCCAATTCCATCATCTTGAATCGTAAATTTTATGGCGTGCGTTTTGTCGTTACTACCTTCTGATTCAAGTCGAATCCAAATATTTCCATTTTCGGTAAATTTTATGGCGTTTCCGATGAGATTCATTAGTATTTGGGACAATCGCACAGAATCGCCCAACAGAATTTCTGGAATATTGGCATCAATTTCTTGATGTACTTGATTTTTATTTTGACTTGCTGCAAAACTAAATGAATTGACAACTTCATTCACTAAATTCCTGATATTAAACGGAATCTTTTCCAGTTTGACACCTTGCGATTCTATTTTGTTTATTTGCAATACATTATTAATCAGTGACAACAAATACGAACTTGAAAATTTGAGCGATTTAAAATTTTCGTTCTTTTTTAAATTTGGAAAATCTTCTGACAATAACGACGTCAATCCTACTACTCCATACAACGGTGTTCGCAATTCGTGACTGACGGTAGAGAAAAATTGTGCTTTTAAATTGGCTTGTGCTTCTGCTTCTTCTTTTGCATCTCGCAACTCAGAATTTTTGAGGCGAAGTTTTTCCAATGCTTTGTTTCGGAACTTGTAGTTCTTAAACATATTAATCAATAGTAAAATTAAGATCAAGCCAGCAATCATCAATACATACGAAATCTGTTGCGATTTTTTCATGATGGTTTCTTGCGACTTTTGCGCTGCTTTTACACGTTCTAAATCTTTTTTGTAATCATCTACTTCAAAGCGCGCCAATGCAATTTGGTTCTCCTTTATTTTTGTTTCACTAAAGAGTGAATCTTTGTAGGTTAAATGTGTTTGCAGACGTTCATACGCAACTTTATCATTTCCTTCTTTGCCTGCTAACACAGCGTATTGCTTATAAATTTCAGTCAATTCTTCTAATAGACTGTCTTTTTTTGCATACACAATGGCATTTCTAAAATTTTCATCTGCCAGATTGTATTTTTCTTTGTGCATGTAATAGCGTCCTAGTAAAAAACTCACTTGGGCTTTTCCGGCATCGTCTCCGTGTTTGGAATAAATCATACGTTCAGACTTTACCAAATACGGAAAAGCAGTATCATAATCGCCTTCATCCAAATAGGTCCAACCAATATTTAAAACAGGCGTTAAAA
>JBCCLS010000516.1:0-3279 GCA_039026835.1 Bacteroidota bacterium
CGTCACATCAGGCGACTTTATTTATGGGCTTATTGGGAATTGTCAATGTGCTGATTCATAGATATACCCAACAAAAAGACATCATCATTGGAACGCCGATTGCTGGGAGAACACATGCAGATTTACAACATCAAATAGGAGTGTATATCAATACTTTGCCAATTCGCACATACATTCAAGAAGCAGCTACTTTTGAAGACATTCTGACCACGATCAAAACTACCACATTAGCAGCCTACAAACATCAAAACTATCCGTTTGATACTTTAGTGGAAGCGTTGTCACTTTCTCGTGATGTCAGCAGAAATCCTCTGTTTGATGTGATGGTGACATTGCAAAACACTGACGAAGAACAACAACACGCCAACAACATTGCAGGTGTTGAAGTTGCAAGATATGTTTACAATGATGCGATTGCTGCCAAATTTGATTTGGATTTTATGTTTGAAGAAACAGACAATGGTTTGAATGTTTCTTTGGTATACAACAGTGATTTATTTTCGGAAGAATTCATCACAGGATTTACTGATCAGTTTGCAACACTTACAGAAAACATTGTTGAAGATACGACGAAACAAATTTCAAAACTCACAGTACTCACTCCAACACAAACACAAAAATTACTCGTTACGCTCAATGATACAGAAGCGCAGTACGACGCAGCAAAAACAGTTGTTGATTTTATAAAAGATCAATTCATACAACATCCTACACATATTGCACTACAAGATGCCAATAACAAGATAACCTATGCTGAACTTGACGAGCTTTCCAACGGAATTGCCTATTACTTACTAGAAAATCTAGGCACAGCAGCACAACCTGTTGGTGTCTTATTAGATCGTTCGGTGCATACAGTGGCATTATTGTTAGGCATACTCAAATCTGGAAAATCCTACATTCCACTTGATCCAACCTTCCCGCTAGAACGACTGCGTTACATTGTACAACACAGCGGTATTCAAACACTGATTGGAAACCAAGACATCAATGTTATTGAACAGGAACAAATGCAATGGTTGACCTTGGAAAATGTACTAAAAGAAAGCAAAAACACTGCAAAAATACACCTGCCAAACATAACAAGTGACAACGGTGCATATATAATTTACACTTCAGGTTCTACAGGAAATCCAAAAGGAGTAGAGATTGCGCATGCTTCCTTGATCAACTTTTTGTTGAGTATGCAGGAAAAACCAGGAGTGACTGCTAACGATATTTTGTATGCAGTGACAACGTATGCGTTTGACATTTCGATTTTAGAATTCTTCTTGCCATTAATCTCAGGCGGAACTGCATATATTGCTAATAACGAAACATTGTTAGATGCAGAACAAATCATAGAGGAATTAGCCACCATTCAACCAACTATAATACAAGCAACACCAAGTTTCTATCAACTATTGTTCAATGCAGGTTGGGAAGGAAATCAACACCTGAAAATATTATGTGGAGGCGATGCGTTGCAAGAAGCTTTATCAGCACAATTGGTAGAAACCTGTCAGGAAGTATGGAACATGTACGGGCCAACAGAAACGACCATTTGGTCTACAACCAAACAGATCACTCAAGAAAATAATTCTCCAACCATTGGAACACCAATTGCCAACACGCAATGTTATGTGTTAGATAAAAATCTCCAACTTTTACCCGAAGGTGCGCAAGGTGACTTGTACATTGGTGGAAAAGGACTCGCGGTAGGATATTACAAAAATGAGGAAATGACCCATACGCGATTTGTCAACAATCCATTTGGAGACGGACGTATGTACAATACAGGCGATTGCGTAGCTTGGAATGCAAATGGTGAACTTGCTTTCTACGGAAGAAATGACTATCAGGTAAAAGTGCGCGGTTATCGCATTGAATTAGGCGATATTGAAACACATCTCAACGACATAAATGCCATACAACAAGCAGTGGTGTTGGTGAAGCAGGATGCTACAGATCAGCCAGTACTTGTTGCATATTTTATAGCAAAAAATTCTATTGAAGCAAAAACAATTAAAGGGCAACTAACAGAAGTGTTGCCAGCGTACATGCTTCCCGATTTTTACATTCAGTTGGAAGCAATTCCGCTGACGCCAAACGGAAAAGTAGATCGTAAAAATTTACCAGAAATCACCGAAAGTGATTTTATCAAGAAACAATATATTGCACCAAGAAATGCAACTGAAACTAACTTGGTTGCAATTTGGAAGGAACTTTTAGGTGTGGAAAGTATTGGTGTAAAAGACGATTTCTTTGAACTTGGCGGACACAGTTTGAAAATCACAAAACTTAAAAACAGTATTGAAAAAACCTTTGAAGTTGCCATCAGTTTTAACGATCTGTTTTTAAATACAACGGTGGAAACACAAGCCGATTATATCCAGAAACAAGAAAAAGAAAACTACCAAGAAATTCCTGTAATTCCTGCACAACCGTATTATGAATTGTCATCTGCACAGCAACGTATTTGGATTTTAAGTCAGTTTGAAGGCAGCAATATTGCCTACAATATGCCAGGTGTTTTTCAGTTGAAGGGTCAGATTGATGCAACACAATTGGAAAAAGCATTTCAACAATTGTTAGCGCGACACGAATCGTTACGGACACAGTTTAGGTTAGGGAAAGATGATAGCATTCAGCAATACATTGTAGCCGCTTCGGATTGTCAATTTCAATTGGATTTTGAAACGATTGAAACAGAAGCACAACAGCGATACGCGATCAACGAAGTACTATTGCATGAATTTGATTTGGAAAAAGCACCATTGCTTCGCGCCAAACTTATCAAAACAGGAAACAACTCCTATCTTTTTGTATTTGTCATTCATCATATTGTCAGTGATGGTTGGTCTATTGACATTCTAACCAATGAATTATTTTATCTGTACAATCAAGAGCAACCTGATCATACAGCATTGCCTGCATTACGCGTTCAATACAAGGATTATGCAGCGTGGGAATTGACACAACAGCAAACAGACACATTTACAGCGTCCAAAGACTATTGGATCAGCCAATTTTCAGGCGAACTTCCTGTGATTGATCTGCCCTACAAAACGCGTCGTTCTCCACAGAAAACATATGCAGGAGCCGTTAAAGAGTTTGCTATCGCGAAGGAAACACTAGAAACGTTACAAACCAAATGTACGTCACATCAGGCGACTTTATTTATGGGCTTATTGGGAATTGTCAATGTGCTGATTCATAGATATACCCAACAAAAAGACATCATCATTGGAACGCCGATTGCTGGGAGAACACATGCAGATTTACAACATCAAATAGGAG
>JBCCLS010000517.1:0-3264 GCA_039026835.1 Bacteroidota bacterium
CAGAAAATAGGTATTTGCGAAATGATAGCTTTACAACAGAAAATGTGATTAATAATGATACTAGCAACTCGTTAACTGGCATTGGAAATCTAAATCTCGAATACACGCCTGCAGCTACAGAAAAACTATACTACAATGCGCAAATACTACTTAGTAATAGCGAGTCGGACAACTTTATCAATTCAAATATCACGGGAGGCAACAACACAACGTTTCAAACAATGCGAGATGTGGAAAATGTGAGCTTTAAACATTATGTTGAATGGCACAAACAATACAAAAACATCAATCATAAAACCAGTTTTGTGGTAAGTCATATGTATGAAAACAGCAAACCTGAAAATATGTGGTTGACAAATAATCAATTTTTAAGCGGATTAATTCCTTTGGAAGATGATGCGTTGTACACGATCAATCAACTCACAGAAAAGACAAGCAATAGCATTGACGCACTATTCAAACACTATTGGATTGTCAACAATACCAATCATATCTATACCAATCTGGGAGCAAATCTTGAAAAATCTTCCTTAGACATTTCTGAGCGACAATTACTTTCAAACGGCACTAGTAACGATTTTTCACTCAATGGATTTGGGAATGCGATTGATTATAGATTCTATGACGCATATCTCGGTTTTGAATACAAATTCAAAATTGGAAAACTCATCAACAAACCCGGATTGTATTTTCATTCATATCATCTAAAATCAGATCAATTGGAGAGCAACTACAGACTCAATCGTTTTCTGATTGAACCGCAATGGAACAGTGAATATAGATTCAACACTTCAGAAACCATAAAATTCAATTATAGATATACCAACGAATTTCCACGAGATCAGCAATTGCTAGAGCGTTTTACGTTACAAAACTACAATACCGTATTTAGAGGAAATTCAATGCTACGAAACGAACGATTTCACTCAGCAAATCTGCGATACACCAGTATGAGCTCGTATAGAAGTTTTCTAATTTTTGCATTCATAAATTACATCCGAAAAACAAGAACACTCAGAAATACCATAGAAATTGATGGCATAAATCAATTTACCACACCATTATTGACAGATAATCCAGAAACAATCATACAATTTAATGGAACGCTAGAAAAGAAAATCAATCGCTTCAAAGTCCGATTCAAAACATCGCTCAGTAAATTTAACTACATTCAAACCTTAAATGATATCACGACTTCGAATGACAGAAACAGTCAAAAAGTTGAAATCAATCTGAGAACTAGTTCAAAAAAATGGCCTGTAATTGGTGTTGGATATGGAAAAAGTTTCAGTCAATTCAGAGGCCTAACTGATTCCTCGCTAGAAACAGATTTCTTCAATTTTGATGTAAACATTAACTTTTTAAAGCATTTTACCTTTGAAACTGATTATGAATTTACCAACAACACCAATGATCGCGATCTAAATACCAAATTTAGCATCGCCAACGCTTCCTTGACTTACAATAAAAAAAGCAGTCCGTTCCTATTTAAAATTACGGCACAAAACTACCTGAATAACAAAGAAATCAACGAAAACTTCTTTTCTGATTTATTAATTTCCGAAAATACTACGTTTACTTTGCCTAGAATTTACATGCTTTCCATCAGTTACAAATTATAAGTCATGCAATTCAATATTTTTATTCTTACTTTTTAATTGGGCGTTCCCGCTAGCGGTCGTGCTTTCGGCAGTCGCTCTTGTTCGTAATGCTGAACTAAATTCAGCATCTCACAAGGAGCTCCAACAATGCCTCTATCACTAACGCGAAAAACCATGCTGTTTCTACGCGAAATACTGTATTTTTGTAACATGGAATTTATCAAAACCACAGAGCAAGATTCGAAGTATAATCATTTAGAAAAGATGACCGTATCTGAACTATTGACCAATATAAATAAGGAAGATCAAACGGTTCCACATGCAGTTGCCAAAGCAATTCCCGCTATTGAAAAACTAGTCACAGAAATTGTAATTAGAATGAAAACTGGTGGTCGTTTATTTTATATTGGAGCAGGCACAAGTGGCAGACTTGGAATTGTAGATGCTTCGGAATGTCCACCAACATTTGGAGTTCCGCATGAGCTCGTAGTAGGATTAATTGCAGGTGGAGATTCAGCCATTAGAAAAGCAGTAGAATTTGCTGAAGACGATGCTTATCAAGGTTGGAAGGATCTTCAAACATACAATATTTCAGAAAACGATACTGTAATTGGCATTGCTGCTTCAGGGACAACGCCGTATGTCATTGGAGCCATAAAAGAATGTAACAAGCACAACATAGTAACAGGTTGTATTACGTGCAATCACAACAGTCCATTATCTAATGCCGCACAACATCCTATAGAAATCATTGTGGGTTCTGAATTCGTAACAGGAAGTTCACGTATGAAAGCCGGAACTGCTCAAAAATTAGTGTTGAATATGATTTCTACAGCAGTTATGATTCAGCTAGGAAAAGTAAAAGGCAACAAAATGGTAGACATGCAACTCAGCAATCACAAACTCGTAGAAAGAGGAGTCAAAATGATCATGACAGAATTGCAAGTTCCACTTCAAACAGCCAAAGAATTACTAAGCAAATACAAAAACGTACGAAAAGCAATTACAAACTATGACAAAGAGAACAAATAAGGACGTATTAGTAAAAGGTATCAAATTAATGTTTGGATCCTTATTCTGTATGTTTGCAGGACCAATTATATTGCATTCTGCATTCAAGAACCAAGCGCATCCACTCTACATTCCTGTGCTTATAGTTGGACTCTTAATTGCTGCTGCTGCTATATACCTTGCTTTTAGAGGACTCAAAAAAATAATGGATTCTATGTTTAACTAGCCTTTGTGTGCTTAACAACCTTTTTAGGCGTTGTCGGATTATATCCAAAATTTTCATCCTTAATATTCACATCCAACTGATCTAAAATATAAGCAACAATCGCATAATGATGAATCGTATGACTATTTGCTTGCGATAACAATGCGCCTAACGTATACTGCAAAGCTACAGGACCATTTCCAAGATCATCCGCTACAGTTATCAATGAATTCAAATTAGCGTCACTTAAAGACTTAAGTTTGCTAGCTACAACTTCAACTTCTTTAATAGCACAAGTACAATCGTTCTCAATGCGCTGATCTCGTGCTCTAGAAGTTAAATCAACATAATTGTTTGCTAATCCTATAAAAATGCAATTATAAAAATCCAATACATGTCGAATATGAGAACCAACACTAGAATAATAAGGAGCTACCTTTTTACAAC
>JBCCLS010000518.1:0-3262 GCA_039026835.1 Bacteroidota bacterium
CGAAGAAAATATTTCGGAGAAAACATTTGGAACTTTAAAGTATGTTCAACAATAAAATACCTTCAGTTTGGTGTTAAATTTCGCTATGATGCTGAGAAAGAAGCTTGCAATGTAGACTAGTATGTCGTAAATAAAATACAAAAGTGATTCAGTTTATCGCTAAAATACATTCTTTCCCTTACATTCATTGGGTATCGAGATACAAATTCTTAAATTTGTAAGCCTAAAGAAGATACGAATGAAGAAAATCCAAATGGTCGATCTTAAAGGGCAATATGCTCATATAAAAGATCAAGTTGACCAATCCGTGTTAGATGTAATTGCTTCTTCTGCATACATAAACGGACCCGAAGTACATGCTTTTCAGAAAGAATTAGAAGAATACTTAGACGTAAAACACGTCATTCCTTGTGCCAATGGTACAGATGCTTTGCAAATTGCCATGATGGGACTTGGTTTGAAACCTGGTGATGAAGTAATTACTGCCGATTTTACCTTTGCGGCAACCGTTGAGGTGATTGCATTGTTACAACTAACTCCAGTGTTGGTCGATGTGGAAAAAGATTCATTCAATATTGATCCAGAAGCAATTCGAAAAGCTATTACACCCAAAACAAAAGCGATTGTACCTGTACATTTATTTGGACAATGTGCTAACATGGATGCCATTCTAGAAATTGCAAAAGAACACGATTTATATGTGATTGAAGATAATGCGCAAGCTATTGGAGCAAGTTATACTTTTGCTGATGGTACTGTAAAAAAAGCAGGTGGTATAGGACATGTAGCGTCAACCTCTTTCTTTCCTTCAAAGAATTTAGGTTGTTATGGTGATGGTGGCGCTATTTTTACCAATGATGACGACTTAGCACATACCATTAGAGGAATTGTCAACCACGGAATGTACAAACGATATCATCATGATGTGGTTGGTGTAAATTCACGATTGGATTCTATTCAGGCGGCTATACTCCGTGCAAAATTGCCAAACTTGGATGCCTATAACGGTTCACGACAAATTGCAGCACATAAATATACGGAGGCTCTTCAAGCAAGTGATAAAATTATCACTCCAAAAACAACAAAATTATGCGGAAGCCCTCACGAAGGTAACTGTAGTTGTCATGTGTATCATCAATATACATTACGCGTTATCGACACTGACAGAGATGCGTTGGTAAAGCACTTAAATGAACATGGAATTCCTTGCGGAGTGTATTATCCAATTCCTTTGCATTCGCAAAAAGCCTATGTGGACGAACGTTATAACGAAGCCGATTTCCCTGTGACAAATCAGTTGGTGAAAGAAGTAATTTCATTGCCTATGCACACAGAGTTGGATGATGAACAAATCGCATTCATTACCAAAACTGTACTAGACTTTGTCAACTCCTAACTCCAAAGCCCAACACCTAAAACCAACATTTTGAAAAAAATACTAGTTACTGGCGGCTTAGGTTATATTGGTTCTCATACTGTTGTTGAATTGCAATTATCAGGTTTTGAGGTGATTATTATCGATAATCTTTCCAATTCGTCTAAAGATGTGTTGTTTGGTATTGAACGCATCACAGGAATCGTTCCTATGTTTGAAGAGTTGGATTTGCGAGATAAAGAATCAACGATTGCCTTTTTTCAAAAGCATAACACTATCGATGGCATCATACATTTTGCAGCGAGCAAAGCCGTAGGCGAAAGTGTTGCAAATCCGTTGTTGTATTATGAAAACAATCTGTCCACACTAGTTACCGTCTTACAACAAGTACAGGATAAGGAAAACATTTCTTTTATCTTTAGTTCTTCGTGTACGGTATACGGTCAGGCAGCAAACATGCCAATTCCTGAAAACGCAGCTGTACAACAGGCATTTTCTCCATATGGAAATACCAAGCAAATTGGTGAAGAAATATTGCAAGATACAGCAAATGTTGCCAAAGGATTACAGGTAATCTCATTGCGGTATTTTAACCCAATAGGTGCGCATCCAAGTGCAGAAATTGGCGAATTACCCGATGGTATTCCGCAAAACTTAGTGCCTTTTATTACACAAACAGCTATCGGATTGCGTTCGCAATTGTCCGTTTTTGGGAATGATTATCCTACAGAAGATGGTACATGTATTCGTGATTATATTCATGTGGTAGATCTCGCGAAAGCGCATGTAACAGCACTAAAAAGATTGCTTACAAAACAGCATACAGCCTCTTTTGAAGTTTTTAATATCGGCACAGGAACTGGCAGCTCCGTATTGGAAGTTATTGAAAGTTTTGAGCGTGTTAGTGGGCAGCAACTCAATTATACCATAGTAGGTAGGAGAGAAGGTGATGTCATTTCTGCGTATGCAGACACCACCAAAGCCAATACTATTTTGGGCTGGAAAGCAACCTCTACTTTGGATGAAGCCATGCGTTCCGCGTGGAAATGGGAGCAAAAAATTCGTATGACAGACTAATAAAATAGTACAAAATAGATATGCAAAGCGGGATTTCAATCCCGCTTTTTTAGTTTGCGATTATGCGCATCCAACCAATGATTGGCAAATTAAATTTAATGTTGGACACGTATTATTTAATGTCTGGCACGTGATTGGAAATGTGGTGCAAGGTCCTCCAGATTGACATGTGTCAAATTGTGTATTGCAATTGAATTTGGTCAGTGGAACCACGAATCCTCCTTGTATCGTATTTCCTAATTTAGAAACTGAGGTTTTGTGAAGATTTAATGATGTTACGTCTCTTTTTTTCATGGGTGTATGTTTTTTGGTTATTACTTTAAAGTAGTAAAAAGCCGTATGATTTTGGTATGGGAATCCCGTAGTTAACATTTTGACTGTAAGTTGTATATATGCTGGAATTCTGGGTGGCATGAAGCTAAAAAAAGAGAAACAAACAATCGTTTATCTCTCTCTTCTGTATGTTAGCAAACTAATGTAAATATACAAAGTTTTGGAGTGTCGGTTGGGCATGCCCATGCTGTAGGACAATCGTCAATAAAAGAGGTGCAATTGTCAGTAATCTGTATGCCTCCTTTTACATGCTTCTGTACTAAATTAGAAATAGAATTTTTACCAAGTTTCAACGATTTTACATTTCTTTTTTTTATGAATTTATAGTTTAGATTTATTATTTTAAATTAGTAAAAAGCGATGTGATTTTAGTATGGGAATCCCGTAGTTAACATTTCAATTTTATTTAGTGAAAACCTGCTGAATCAATCAAAATATATCCAAACAAAAGGAGAAGCAAACGGCGGTTCACTTCTC
>JBCCLS010000519.1:0-3261 GCA_039026835.1 Bacteroidota bacterium
AGCTAATAAAAGTTAAGAGTTAAAAAGTGATGAGTTAAGAGTAAGACAAATTAACAAACAGACGAATTAACAAATAAACAAAAAGTCAAAAGCTAATAAAAGTTAAGAGTTAAAAAGTGATGAGTTAAGAGTAAGACAAATTAACAAACAAACAAATTAACAAATCAACAAAAAGCCAAAAGCTAAAAATAAAAGTTACGCGCTAAGCACGAACAACTAGCAACTAACAACAAACAACAACAAGTAGTGCAACAACAACGATTAGTCATATTAGGTGCGGGAGAAAGTGGCGTAGGAACGGCAATCTTGGGGAAACAGCAAGGATATGAAGTATTTATTTCGGACAAATCAGCGATCAAGCAGCACTACAAGAACGTTCTGAATCAGTTTGAAATTGAATGGGAAGAGAAACAGCACACGGAAGAAAAACTCTTCAATGCAGATGTAGTGATGAAAAGTCCGGGAATTCCAGATACGATTCCGCTAGTAAAAGCGCTACGCGAAAAAGGAATTTTGGTCATTTCAGAAATTGAATTTGCAGCACAATTTACCGAAGCGACAATCGTGGGAATCACAGGAAGCAATGGAAAAACCACCACGACGATGTTAACACATCATGTGCTCAAAGAAGGCGGATTACATGTCGGAGTTGGCGGAAATATGGGCGCAAGTTTTGCCAAGCAAATAGCAGAAGAATCCTATGATGAATATGTGTTGGAATTGAGCAGTTTTCAATTGGATGGAATTGTCAAGTTTCGACCGCATATCGCCATCATTACCAACATTACGCCTGACCATTTAGACAGATATGATTACAAATTTGAAAACTATATCGCGGCAAAATTTCGAATCGCGATGAATCAAACCGAAGATGATTATCTGATCTATGACGCTGATGATGAAGTCATCGTCAACGGACTGAAAATACATCCAGTAAAATCAAAACTAATACCATTCTCACTCAAAAAAAAACAAGAGAATGGTGCTTATATAGAAGACAAACACATAATACTAACGATACAAAATAAGACAATAACTATGCCGACGGACTCGCTAGCACTAGAAGGACAACACAACGTAAAAAACGCCATGGCAGCTTCAGCAGTTGCTCAACTATTAAACATCCGAAAACAAACCATACGCGAAAGTATGTCAGGATTTCAAGGTGTAGAACATCGTTTGGAAAAAGTACTCAAAATCCAAAATGTGCAATACATCAATGATTCCAAAGCGACCAACATTAACGCAACCTATTACGCGTTGGAAAGTATGACAACACAAACGGTTTGGATTGTAGGTGGCCAAGATAAGGGAAATGATTATGCTGAATTATTACCGCTAGTACATGAAAAAGTAAAAGCAATTATATGTCTAGGAATAGATAACACTAAAATCATTGAATCGTTTGGTGGCGTTACGGATTTAATGGTAGAAACAACTTCGATGGAAGAAGCGGTAAAAATTGCGCACAAAATTGCTGAACGAGGAGACAATGTATTGTTGTCGCCAGCATGTGCAAGTTTCGATTTGTTCGAAAATTACGAAGAACGTGGAAAGCAATTCAAAGCTGCGGTACGAAACCTTTAATTGGTATTGAGTATTGAGATGTAAGTATTGAGATAGTTCAAAGGAAACTCACAAATCAACGAATAAACAAAAAAACAGATAAAAGTTAAGAGTTAAAAAGTGATGAGTTAAGAGTAAAACAAATCAACAAAAAGACAAATCAACAACAAAATGAGTACCATCTTTAAAAACATAAAAGGAGACAGAGCATTGTGGGCAGTCGTTGCCTTACTCGCGGTATTCTCGTTTTTACCTGTATACAGTGCAAGCAGTATCTACGGAGATGGAAACACCTTAAAATTCCTAGTCAAACATGCATCGCATCTATTTCTAGGATTTGCTATCATATACGGAGTGCATCGAATGCCGTATCACTATTTCAAAGGATTATCAATCATAATGTTGCCAATCGTCTTATGCTTTTTGGTGTATACACTTTCGCAAAGTAATGTCATCGGAGGTGCCAATGCCAGCCGTTGGATGCGCATTCCGTTTGTGGGACTCAAATTCCAAACGTCCACACTGGCAAGTGTCATTCTTATGATGTATGTAGCGCGATATCTATCCAAAATAAAAGACAAAAAAGTCACCTTCAAAGAAACCATCATTCCGCTATGGTTGCCTGTTTTCTTAGTGTTGGGATTAATATTACCCGCTAACTTTTCTACGACAGCTATCATCTTTTCAATGGTATTAATATTGTGCTTTTTGGGAGGATATCCGTTCCGATATTTAGTACTCATTGTTGGATCAGGAATTGTGGGACTCGCTTTATTTATTATGATTGGAAGAGCCATTCCTGGACCAATTCAAGTCAAAATACAAACTTGGGAAAATCGTGTGGCGAATTACTGGAATGAAGATAAAAAGGAAAACGAAAAAGAGAACTATCAAATAAATCGATCAAAAATTGCCATTGCGAGTGGCGGAATCGTTGGAGCAGGCGCAGGAAAAAGTAAAATGAAAAACCTATTGCCGCAAAGTTCCTCGGACTTTATTTATGCCATTATTGTGGAAGAATATGGTTTAATTGGCGGATTGTCACTGCTGTTTTTGTATTTATTGTTGCTATTTCGAATTGTCATTGTGGCGCACAAGGCAGATACAATCTTTGGAAAACTACTCGCCATTGGTGTTGGATTGCCGATTGTATTTCAAGCATTGATCAACATGGCAGTTGCGGTAGAATTATTTCCTGTGACTGGACAAACCTTACCATTAATCAGTAGTGGTGGAACCTCCATTTGGATGACGTGTTTGGCAACAGGAATTGTATTAGCAGTCAGCAAAAAACAAGAAGAAATTTTAGAACAAAAAGAAAAAGAAGAAAATCCACTTGCTGTTTTAAGTGAAGCACTTTGATTTTCGATTGACGATTTTTGATTTGGGATTTTTTCGATTTGAAAAATATGAAAGAAGTTATTAAAAATAGAACTAAAAAATTTGCTTCCGATTGTTGGAAGCTCTGTTCTAAATTTCCGATTTCAAGAGAGTACAATGCGTATTGTAATCAATTAATAAGATGCTCTTCGTCAGTAGGAGCTAATTATAGAGCAGCATGTAGAGCGAAATCAACAGCTGATTTCATACATAAATTAAAAATAGTAGAGGAAGAGGCAGACGAGAGTATGTATTTTTTAGAATTATTTTCTCAGATAACAGACAGAGAAAAAAATGAAATAAATCGATTGCATA
>JBCCLS010000520.1:0-3254 GCA_039026835.1 Bacteroidota bacterium
CGCGCTGCTGTACTGTTAAAATCAAATACAGACGGCGTTGCCGAAATTGCGTATGATGTCGGTTTTGATTCTGTATCTACATTTAATAGAAACTTTGCAATTCACTTTGGAAAATCGCCTTCTGAATATCGTGTGACCTAAATTGAGCAGTTTTTGAACGTAACTACGATGTAAAGCACCTCCACGATCATGACTTTTGTATGCATATTAAATACGTTAGTTATGAACACATTAAAAATTTCAAAAATCTATTTATTCATTGCAGGAGTAATTTTATCCATCGTTGGTGGATTAACAACATTTACGCCTGTCGCAATTAAAGCAAATGAAGGCATCCAAATTGCTGGAAACACGAGTGCGCTCAATGATGTTCGCGCATTTGGAATGTTATTATTGGCAACAGTACTCCTACTCTTTTTAGGAATAGTTAAAAATGCATTGCTCAAAACTGCTATGCTTTCTTCTTTCCTCCTTTTTCTATCATTAGGAGTAGGCAGATTAACCAGCATACTTTTAGACGGAATGCCATCAGATGGTATTGTCAAAGCAACTGGATTAGAATTCCTTCTAGGTCTGATAGGACTCTTTCTTTTTATAGCGAATACCAAAAAACAATCCTTTTAAATTTCAAAAAAATGAACAAATCAATATTAATCACTGGTGCAAACGCGGGCATAGGAAAAGAAACAGCCAGACAACTTGCGTTGGCAAAAGACACCGAAATCATTTACTTAGCATGCCGGAATGAAGAAAAAGCGGTGTCAGCAAAAAAAGAACTTATAGCACTCACTGGAAGAGATCTATTTAAAATACTCATTCTAGATACGTCTAAACCTGAAACCGTAAAAAAAGCTGTTTTTGCTTTACCCAATGCTATTGATGCCTTAATTATGAATGCAGGTGGTACTGGTGGAAAAACTCCTGACAAACTAACCAAAGAAGGTGTCACTGAATTAACCGCAACTAATCTTTTGGGACATGCAGTTTTAGTAGATGAACTAATTAAAAACAACAAACTAAAAAATGTCGCTTTATTTGCAAGTTCAGAAGCAGCAAGAGGCATCAAGAAAATGGGCATGAAACGCCCAAATCTCAAAGAAAATTCCATAGAAGAATTCATCTCAATTTATGACGGAACCAAGTTTAAAAACAATTTTGATCCTATGCAAGTATATGGTTGGATTAAATACGCAGGCACACTTTGGATGAGTAGTATGGCAAGAAAACATCCTGAAATCAAATTCATTAGTATAAGTCCTGGCGGGACAAGAGGTACAAATGGAATGAACGATTTGCCATTAGTGAAAAGAATTTTATTGAAACATATTGGAATGAAAGTCATCATGCCACTTTTGAAATTATCGCACTCTGTCAGCGAAGGTGCCAATCGTTTTGTAGACGGCATTAACAATGATACATTTAAAAGTGGAGAATTTTATGCCAGTAAAGAAGGGATCTTAACTGGAAATGTTATCAACCAAGCAACAATTTGGAAAGATTTAGACAATTATACATTTCAAGACAATGCCGCCGAAGCTATTCAAGTCTTTATCAAATAATTTTCAGCATACAGATGACTTCATCATTTCCCTCATAATCAAATAGATAAAAAGAAAGAGTATGTCCAAAAAGTACAGGCTTCAGAATCTCATCATGGTGATTTTCAACTGTTGTGAGAAACCGAACTCTGTACCTTTTAGACAGCCTCTTTTTGTTTGTTACACAACATATACAAAAAGTGAACTCATTGCAACCACTAAAACATAATGCTTTAAAAACTCTTATAATTTTGTGAGAAATATTTTGTTTTTTCTCAAACTAACAGTAATTTTTACCATAATTACGTTACTTAAATAGCAGATAAAACTTTACTAAAAAGATCGAAAATTATATGTAAAATAATCTGCTAGTGATGGTATCAAAGAACTTAACCAATTAAATACTTTTACATTATGTGTACAAACATTACAATTCCAAGTAATTTAAAAAAAATGAAAACTGCAGGACGTACCATGGATTTTGGAACCGCTTTTTCTACCAAAATGCATGTGATTGCTGTAGGGACTAAAATGCCACCCAAAATATCACGACCCTTAAAAAATGCACTTACGTGGGAAACAAAATACGGCTATATCTCTATGCGTATGTGGTTTAAAGATAAACCTCATATTTTTCCTATTACGCCAGGTTGTTGGGACGGCATGAATGAACATGGCTTATCAGTAGGCGTGTTGTGGCAACCTTGCTCGGTATACAACAAAGTGCCATCCGACGATACCAAACGTATCTTCTCCATCAACTTGGCAGATTATATTCTTGGTAATTTTAAAACTGTGGCAGAAGCTACTGCAGCATTGCCAAAGATTGCAGTTTTGGAATGGATTAGTAATGAATCATTTGACATGCCTTTTCATTTTATTCTGCAAGATCCTACAGAAAATAAAGTAGTAGAATATCAACCGAAAGAAAATAGTGATGATGGCGAATTAAGGATATTCGATTGCCCCAATGGTATTATGTGCAATGCGCCTTTTTACCAAGATGCACTGATTGAATATACTACTGATAAGGAAAATGCTGAATGGAATTTTAATCCACACAATCAAACAAATATGAAATGTGGACGTGGACAAGAAATAAACGGAAGTGGTATGCTAGATGTTCCTGGCGATGCTACTCCGCCATCGCGTTTTGTAAGAGCAACAGCGTATAATAGTGCCATTTGGAATCCACAGAATAAGGAAGAAGCAACCAATTGGGCGTTGCAGCTACTTTCCATCATGCAAGTACCGCGTGGAACTGTTTTGAAAAAGGCAAGTGATAAAGAAGCCGATTACACACAATGGAGTGTGCTACGCGATTACAATACTGAAGGAGGCGATAGTATGTATTTTTACTTCTTTTCGCAATTCAATCCCACATTGTTCCGCATTCGATTGGCAGATGTCAATTGGCATAAGGAAGAGATCATCCCAGTTGATCAACCTAGTTGGTGTATGGACCTTCCAAAGCTATATAAAAAGTAACAATCAAAACTAAAACATAGCTGCAGAGACTGTGCAAAAATGATTAACAACGTCATTTTACACGGTCTCTGCTGTTTTATAATAATTTATGAGTGCTTTTGTATTATAATTTTTTGAATAACGTGAGTTTGACATAAGAACGTGCGTTATGTCATTACATATATCCTAAAAATATAATTTCACATTCACGGTTTTCAGTATAATTTGTGAGGGATATTTTTTTGAAAA
>JBCCLS010000521.1:0-3225 GCA_039026835.1 Bacteroidota bacterium
CTCATTATATCTATTTAAATCGGGTTCAAAAATATCACTTTTTGATAAATAGAAAAAGCCACAATACAAGCAATACAAAAAGTAAGAGAAATCATGTAAAATGGAATCTAATCGGTTAAAAAAATCTTTACATCGAATACTATAAATTAGGAGGTGTTTAATGAAGAAAAAATGGTACATTTTGGAAATGAATTTCAAAAATAGAAGTCATCGTTAATAAGATACCCTCTAAATACCAAATAGTATTCAGAGGGGTTTTGGGGAATCGCTGAGATATATAAGCCGCATCTAAACAGCGAATATTCCGCAAACGTATGCATTCTATATTTGAAAAAAAATATCATAGATCAATTTTCGATAAAAATCATGTATCATAGTTGAAAATTGAAATCATAATAATGAGTATACGTGTTGATTCACAATTTGTTACAAAACAAAGTTGTTGAAAGTGACTGAATTGTGAATCAACATGTATATTACACTCATATCTCTTCGCAATTGAACTTTTTGAATAATTTTTCTAATTCTTGATTGCAACACCTACTTCAGATCAAATGTGTCAATTTCTTCTAACATTTACATGTGAAAATCAGTCAAAAATGGCATGCTTTACAAGCAAGAATGATTGTCACTTTTCATTGTATAATCTACAGTAAAAAACGCAATTTCTTACTAAAAATGAAGTGTTTGTGTTAAAAAAATGACGAAAGCGTTTTAACGAAAAAACCTTGCATTTTGACGAAAAAAGCAATCCTTTGATACGTATCAGCACGTATATGTCAAGTCAGTGAATATATTTGTTATAATATGTTAAGGAAATTTTAACATTTACAATTCCTTAACTGCCTTAAACGTACACGAATGACCAACATTACCCTGGATGTGCCTTTGAAGCCACGAGTTTCAAAGTGCATGTCTGCTATTAGTAATATATTCAATAGATCCTTCTCCCTGTTTGTATTGTGGATTGGTATGCTTTTTCTGCTACCACAAACAACAAGCGCGCAAGAGAAATCGGTGTACGATGTACAAAATCTTAAACTAGACGAAACCAATGCAGATGGACTCATTTCCTTTGCTGAATTAATTCCACATCTTACAGGAATTGCAAAACTAAGACAACATGTTTTCGACAATCAAGAGCTATATCCAATGGAGCAAAAAGCTGTTGAAACAAGTCGCAACAAAAAGCATGAAGCACACAAGCGTTGGGAACGATACATGCGAAAGCTTCCTGTGTATCTATACGTTGTAAAAGACATTCAAGACTACATACCTGTCACAACAACAATTACCAAAAGCTTTACAGTTTGTCAAAAATTTAAGGACAATCTTTCCTTGAAAATTGAAAACATAAACGAATATCCTGTTAGCGCAGAGATCGAATTGGAAGCAGGAAGTTTGGTCAATTTTCCAAAATCAAACAAAAAAATACAATTCACATCAAGTGATTCCAAAAAAATAACCTTCAATTACATAGGTAATGGAAGGGCAACATTTAGTATGCCTCCAAAGTCTAGCATCAACGCTGTCATTCCGATAGTGTACAGTTGCGATGGACAAAATGGCGTCACCAACAAAACTGATAACAACCAAATCTTGATAAATCACAAGATTAATCTGGTCGGGTACATTTACAACAATGAAAAAAAGGAGTTATATCGCATAACTTCTTTTCCTGTTACAACGGCTAGGATTAAGCTTGCATATCTATAAAAACAAAGTTTCATGATTATGAAAAATTTTACTTCAAAAATATTAGTAACACTATGTGTGTCATTACTATTTTTATTAAATGCTCAAGCCCAAAGTATTTCAGGAGTGGTCAACTCGTATACTACAGTTTCTGCCGTAAGTGGCACTAGTGTTACTGTAGGAAGTGCTGCCGGATTAGCTGTCAACGATCCTGTAATGATTATTCAGATGACAGGAATTAGTGGTGGTGGAAATACCGGTGGAGTGGATAATGGAGCAGGAAATTTTCATTTAGCAAAAATCACTAACATTTCGGGCAATGTGTTAACGATTGATGCTTCAGTTTCTAAAACATTTACTCCTGCTACGGAAGTGGTGCAGCTAGTAAGAATTGCAAAATATACAAGTGATGTTACTGTAGTAGGAACAGTATCTGCACAACCTTGGAATGGAAGTACAGGTGGTGTTGTTTTTATAGATGCATGTGATAATAACATAACATTAGAAGCAGATATTGATGCTTCTGGTGATGGTTTCTTTGGAAGAAATACCACAGGAAATTTCAATGTAAACAACTGTGGCGATTCCACAGCATTAGTCAATACACCAGAAGAAAACTGGGGAACAGATATTACCTATGCGGGAGGCGACTTTGGAAATCCTGCACCACTCTCTGGTGGAACCGGTAGAGGAGGACATGGAGGTTGTAGTGCCTTACAAGGAGCGCCAGACGGTGGTGCTGGTGTAGGTGGTGATGGAGCAAATTCCACTGATGTTACACTAGGTTCTGGTGGCGGTGGCGGTGGCTACGGTGGAGGTGGAACCAGTGGTGGAGCTGGGACACTCATTTCAGGATCCGATGCGCCAGCAGCAGGAAGCGTTTTTGATAGTGCTAGCAACTTACGTTTGTTCATGGGGGCTTCAGGAGGTTCTGAAGTAGAATGGGCACCTGCAACCGGAAACGGAGGAGGAATTGTTATCATCTTAGCAAATAATATTACAACAGACGGTGCTACAAGAAATATAATCAGTGATGGAAATGATGGACCAAATTCAGGAACATACACATTCGCAGGCGACTCTTCAAAAGTAACGGGTGGAGCTGGTGGAGCCGGATATATTGCAGTACAGGCTGCTTCAATCAGTGCACAAGTAAACGGATTTGCACGTGGGGGTAATGCAACTACGCAACCTGGACCAACACCAATATTTACAGAATACGGAGGCCCAGGTGGTGGTGGATTCATCATTAGTACCACTGGTTTCACAACAACGGCAGTCACCCGTGGAAATATACCTGCGGGTAATGGTGCACGACAAGGAGCTGACGGAGCTGTCGTTACGGATGGAGGATTGAGTACGACATTCGCAATTGACTGTTCAAACTGCTTGATAAATGCTAACAAAACCAATGAAACATGCAATAACAATTTAACACGTGTACGTACCGACGATTATGTAAGTTTTGATTTAAATCCTACAGGAATTGACATAGGAACTACCTACACTGTAACAGCAAATAATGGAGGC
>JBCCLS010000522.1:0-3223 GCA_039026835.1 Bacteroidota bacterium
AGAAAGAGCATGAAGCTATGAAAGCTGAACACGAAAAAATGAACAAAGAGCACAGCAAAACTTCAGAGAAATAGTTCACTAGAACGCACATCATAAACTGAGACTGTTTAAAAGTAGTTAGAAGCGTCATTCTAAAATTGACAACACTTGTACTTTTAAACAGTCTCTTTTTTTATAGTATATTTACTAGCAGGTAGTATGTACAGCACTACACTAACCAATTTCCGAGCATGCCATCACAAAAAAAGTCACGTTTTACACGCTTTTTAATTTGGAGATACAAACATATTTCCAACAAAAATTTTGTGTATATCTTAAGTGTGCTCGTGGGTTTAAGTTCGGGTTTGGTGGCTGTAACGATCAAAAACATCACGTTTTCGATTCAGGCATTGTTGGAAAACGGAATTATCTTTTCTAAAAATCAGCTCTACTTTATTTTGCCCATTATCGGACTGTTTTTAGTGTTCGTACTATTGCGTTATGTGTTTAAGAAAGAAACGGAACACGCCATTTCGTCAATCCTGTATGCCTTATCTAAGCGCACGGGAATTATGGAAAATCACAAAATGTACATTCCGCTAATTACAGCACCGTTGACTGTAGGTTTTGGAGGTTCGGTTGGGCTGTTAGGTCCTGCAGTTGCTTCTGGTTCCGCGATTAGTTCCAACATTAGCAAACTTTTTCATATTGATAGCAAAACCCGCATGCTATTGATTGGTTGTGCGGCGGCTGGCGCAATTTCGTCTATCTTCAAATCGCCTGTGGCAGCAATTATTTTTGCCATTGAAGTATTTAGTTTGGACTTAACGTTAACTTCGTTAATTCCGTTGTTACTAGCTTCTGTTTCTGCGGTCGTAACCTCGTATTTTTTCTTGGGAAATGAGAACTTGTTTAATTTCAATCTTACAGAACAATTTCAGTTGGGCGACATTCCTTTTTATATGCTGCTGGGCGTTGGTACTGCATTTGCATCTATCTATTTTACCAAAATGCACTTTGGTATTACAAAGTTTTTTGAACGTTTTACACAAAAAAGACATAAACTTATTTTCGGCGGATTAACGATTGGTGCCATGCTATATTTTATTCCGCCACTTTACGGAGAAGGCTTTGGATTTATCACCAATTTGCTAGATGGCAATCATATAGAAGCATTAGGAACTACTCCACTAGACAGTTATATAGACAATATTTGGGTAGTTATTTTATTGCTGATCGGAATTACCATTTTTAAAGCAGTTGCCATGACTACTACTTTCGCCGCTGGTGGTTCTGGAGGAATTTTCATTCCGACAATGGTGATGGGAAGTGCTTTGGGAAATGTAGTGACTAAAGTCATCAATCAGCTTGGGTTTTCCGTTTCTGAATCCAATTTTACGTTGGTGGGCATGGCAGGATTGATTGCCGGTGTATTGCATGCGCCGTTAACCGCTATTTTCTTGATTGCAGAAATTACTGGAGGTTACGATTTGTTTGTACCGCTGATGTTAACCTGTGCAATTTCATTTTTATTCACCAAAAACATTCTAAACTATACTATTTACACACGCGAATTGGCCGCCACTGGCGATTTACTCACACATAACAAAGACGAAACAGTATTGACATTGATGGCTTTGGATAGTGTGATTGAGAAAAACTTTAGCATCATTCAGCCACAAATGACTTTGGGGACTATGTTGCATGAAGCGGTAGCAAAATCGAGTCGTAATTTGTTTCCTGTCGTAGATGACGATGCAAATTTGGTTGGTATTATTTTGTTGGATGATATTCGCGAATTTATGTTTGATACAGCTTTGTACGATTCGCTTCACGTTGATGATATTATGCATCACGCGCCTGATTATATTATTTATGAAGAAGACAATATGAAAACCGTGATGAAAAAATTTCAGGATAGCAGCGCTTGGAATTTGCCTGTGTTAAAGGATGAAAAGTACTATGGATTTGTCTCAAAATCCAAACTCCTCACCGCATATCGTAGAAAGTTAATTACCTTTACTAGATGATTAAAGGATTGTTTGAAACACACTTATTTGTAGAAGATTTAGAGCGTTCTATTGATTTTTACACCAATGTGTTGCAATTAGAGCAATATTTGTATGAAGAAGAACGTCGCGTTGCACTATTTTGGATTGGTGAGCGCGGAAAAGCATTTTTGGGATTGTGGGAAAAACCCAAAGACGAAATTGACCTACGACATTTTGCTTTTGAATGCGATTGGGATTGGATTTTACATGAATCTGTCAACTTTCTAAAGTCGCACCAATTGAATTTTTGGAATTTTCTGGGAGACGATTCTGAACAACCGATGGTCTTTGCCAACATTCCCGCCATAGCAATTTATTTCACAGATCCGGACGGACATTATTTAGAATTTATTGGAAAATTACCCGGAAAGTACAGTCCTGAAAAAGGAAGTTTGGTCATTTCGTACCAAGAATGGTTAGCAAGCGAAGAAAGTTGATTATTTTTGTACAAAACCCAATACTACGCAGACAGGATCATGACATTAGAAGAAAAAATACTCTATCCCAGCAAAGTAAAAAGCAGCATGTTGGTAATAATCTCTTTAATTTTTACCCTTGGAGGCGCCTTTATGATTGCAGCAGGAGATACAATTGGATGGTTGGTTTCTGGCTTTTTTGGGATATGTCTTGTAGTTGCGATCGTGGGCATGTTTCCCAAAGCAAACTACTTAAAGTTGCACAAAAGCGGTTTTGAACTATGTTCACTGTTTAGAAAAACCAAGTATCAATGGGAAGATGTACATATGTTTAAGGTGAAAAAAATGTATGTGAATACGATGGTGATGTTTAATTTTTCAGAACAGTTTCAACAACATATCACCATGCGAAAAGTCAACACAAAACTCAGCGGCTCAGAAGGCGCGTTGCCCGACACCTATGGATTGACCGCAAAAGAGCTTGCTTCTTTACTCAATACATACCAACAAACATATACCAATAATTAATTACACGAATTAATCCATGAAATACTTTCTTATCATACTGATCATTGTTTTACTAGGTGTTGGCATCTTTGCGTACAATTACGAATTTGCAGTGGAAGACTACGAAAAAAAGGTGATTGGCGTTTGTATTTTGATCTTTTCATTTATTTGGATGCCGCTTTTTATATACCATCGTTATAAGGGAAGAAAAAAGGAAGATTTTATACTTTCAAGCGAAAAATTGAAAGAAATGAATGACTACGGGCGAAA
>JBCCLS010000523.1:0-3210 GCA_039026835.1 Bacteroidota bacterium
GTCAACTTTGATACTGATTGGAGGTGTCGGAATGGTATTGTGGCAATTCTATAATTAAGCTGATTTTTTGTGAAAAATATAAGTCAAGGAAGCTTTTAAGTACCAATTACTACACCAAAACCCCAACTAGAAATTAGTTAGGGTTTTTACTATGTAATTTTAGTTTTACTAAATTATTTATTCAATCACAAAGGAAGTCCGAGCAACTTCACCCAAACGAAAATATCCCAAAACTTCTTCATCCGGATTGTTTGGATTGATACAATTTCCTCGCAACTGTACAGGTGTTGTTGCAAAAATACCTGGGTCGTTTGCTTGCTCAATCAAAATGCCAATATAGTTGTAAAAACGTTCTGAAATGCCATACAAATTAATGTCAACCGTAACGCCAGCCTCCAAATCCTCGTTATCATATTCTATAAAGTTTTCATTGCCATCTGTAAATTCATCGTCAAGTTCTGTAAGCGTCAGCAATGGTAAATTTGAAGGAATAAATTCGCCCAAATAAAAGTTATTGACATTTGCAGGATCGTCAAAAAATACTTTGAGTTGTATTTCTTCTTCTTCCAAATCACCTTCAATAGTTTGCTCTACAAAATTAATATCCGAAACGCCTATCAATGTTTCAGTAGCAGTATATGTTTGTCCATTATACTGAACTTCTAACGCGTATTCCTGATTGAGTTGTGGCACAAAATTCGTGGTTAGATAATCACCATTATTCAAATCCTGAAAAATAAATTGCATGCCATCATCTTCTTTGGTTACAATGACAGAAGCGCCAGTGACGGGCACATTGGTATTGCTGTCAAAAAAGCCAGTTGATTCACTCAGTTTTATGGTCTGTGTTTGTCCCGAAGTGCCTTTTTCCCAATTAATGGAAGCTTCGATTACTAATCTGCTGCCGGCATTCGGAACATCCACATCCACCGTGTCGGTACACGAAATTAAAAAACTAATTGCTATGAGAATAAAATATATATGTGTGTGTGTCTTTTTCATGATTTAAAATTTAAAGTTATAAGTAACAGAAGGAACAATCCCAAAAATGGCAGTTCGGGTGGCTTCATTGACGGCTGTATCTACATTTTGTCCGAACGAGATAGAAGCTGCATTTCTGCGATTGTACACATTGTAAATACCAAAAACCCATTCGCCTTGCCATTTTCTATTGGCATTTTTCCGTGGAGTTAAGGTGGCAGAAATGTCTAGTCGATGATACGCAGGCAATCGATTTTGGTTTCGACTATCATAGGTAGCAATAGACAATCCGTTGAATTGAAACTGTCCGTTAGGATAGGTAACTGGGCGACCTGTTTGAAACATCATATTGGCGCCAAATCGCCATTTTTCATTTAACTTATAACTTCCTGTGAACGAAAAATCGTGTGTTCTGTCCCAAGGTGTATTGTACCATTCGCCATTGTTGATGCCTAAACCACCAGCAGCACCGCCAGGCGTACGTTGTTCAGATTTGGAAAGTGTGTAGGCAAACCAACCTGAAAAGTCACCTTTATTTTTTCGCAATAAAAATTCCAATCCATACGCTCTCGATTCGCCAATTAAAATCTCTGTTTCAATGGTGTTTTGCGCAATAAGTTCGGCACCATCAATATAATCGACGCGATTGTCAATGGTTTTGTAATAAGCTTCAGCTTCTATGGAAAACATATTGTTGTTGAAGTTTCTAAAATATCCCACAGCAAACTGATCTGCAATTTGTGGTTTTAAGAACTGTCCACTCGGCGCCCAAACATCCAAAGGAGTGGCAGAAACCGTATTGGAAATGAGATGTAAATACTGTGCCATACGATTGTAACTCAATTTGAACGACGATTTTTCATTGAGTTGATACGACAATGCAAATCGCGGTTCAAAATTGTTAAAAGAAGCAATGCTTTTGCCACTTCCAAATTCAGTTTCACCAATTGGCTCAGCACGCTCGTAAATGCCTAACTGCGAATTGAACACTACAGGCAAATTGTTCGCATAATTGTTCAAGGTTTGTGAACCCAAACGATTGAAATAGCTAAAACGCAATCCGTATTGAGCGGTTAGTTTTTCTGAAATTTTATGTTCCAAACTGGCATAAATTCCGCCTTCAAAAGCAAACTTGTCATCTAATTTTCTAGGATTAATTGCGGAAGTTTCGTCTAACGGATTTAACTGTCCGGGATTGAATTTGTAATAAATTCCACTCACTCCAAAATCAAATTTTAGCTTGTCACTAAAGTAATATCCTAAATCGTAGCGCAAGTTGTAATTATTGATGTCTGAGGTCCAATCAATACCTTCAGTAGAAATTTCCAGACTGTAATTGTAGCGACTGTAAATAAGGGACAAATTGGAGAATAGTTTGTCATTAAAAATATGATTCCAACGTAAGTTGCCTGAAAGATTTCCATAGGAATTGGTGAAAAGATTGGTCAGTTTAAACGTATCGTTTCCAAAATAACCTGAAAGAAACATTCGGTTTTTCTCGTTGACTTGGTAGTTGGTTTTAAAATTCAAATCGTAAAATCCGGCACGATTTTCAATTCCGGCCAATGCCAAAAAGATATTAGCATACGAAGCTCTTCCGGCTGCTAAAAAGGAGCCTTTGTCTTTAAAAGTAGGTCCTTCTGCGGTCAATCTGCTCGAAATAGCACCAATTCCACCCGAAAGTTTAAAATCTTTACTATTTCCATCTTTCTGACGTATGTCTAACACCGACGAAGCTCTTCCACCAAAACGCGCAGGGATGCCGCCTTTGTATAGTTTGATATCTTTAATGGCGTCCGTATTAAAAACCGAAAAGAAACCAAATAGGTGAGACGCGTTGTAAATAATGGCTTCATCTAATAATACTAGGTTTTGATCTTCTGCACCACCACGGACATTAAAGCCAGAAGCACCTTCGCCAGCGTTGGTAATTCCTGGCAATAGTTGAATAGACTTGATTACGTCCACTTCTCCCAACACTGCTGGCATTTGTTTGATGGTTTTGCTCGAAAGTTTCGCCACACTCATTTGGGGAGTTCGCAAATCTACTTTTTTTGATTCATCTGCTGTAATCACTACAGCGTCCAGTTGTGCACTGTCTTCTTTGAGCTCTACATTGAGGTTTTGATTGGAATTTAGTGTGATTTCTTGTTCAAAAGTAGCAAAACCTAAGTATGAAACGACTAAGGTATAGGTGCCTTCTTTGGCAGTGATGGAATAAAAACCATA
>JBCCLS010000524.1:0-3198 GCA_039026835.1 Bacteroidota bacterium
ATATAAACAATAAATATTTGATTTTGAATAGAATAACTCCCTTTTGTAACCGTTAAACAAAAAAGAAACCGAACAACACATTCTTACAAATGTTGTCCGGTTTGCTAACTGAATAATAACACTTACTAACTACTTATGAACTCTTTATATTTTTAATATGTTTTTTTATTCTCCTTGACCTAATGAGAAACCGCGTTTGCCGTCGAACTCATATAGGTTTTCTGTCTTGATAACTTCATATCCCAACTCGTTGATGTTGGATAGCAATGCTAAAATTTGCTCAAATGCTACGGATGGATACGATTTGTTGCTTCCGCTCGTAATGGCGTCTTTTGCTACAAATCGACAACGCCAATGATCAGTGCAGTAGGTTTCTGGCAATCCGTTTGGATATACTTTGACACCACGATTGGTAATCATTTTTAACCTTAGGTTGTAAGATGCCAACGAAATCAAATCGTTTCCAATCTCTTCTGGGTTGTCTCCTTGCCAGTTGATAAACACATCGGTTCCTACCAATTCTTGTTTTTCTTTAGGTCTGTTATATTCCGGAAGAGAAATGCTTCCTGCATTTTCATCCAAATCACTTGGTGCTAGCTTTTCAGGCTTATTTCCTAAGTTTTCTATGATTTTTTCTGCGTATTCATTGGTTGATACTTTTTGAATACTTTGTCCTTCTTGGTAAATATCTGCTGTGTGATATCCTTGCTCGATAGTCGCTAACATTGCATTCTTGATCTTGTTGGCCACTCTCGCTTTTCCAATATGTACTAGCATCATCACAGCTGCGTTGATCAATCCTGAAGGATTTGCAATTCCTTTTCCTGCAATGTCTGGCGCTGAACCGTGAATGGCTTCAAACATGGCTACATTTTTTCCAACATTTGCCGAACCTGCCATTCCTACAGAACCTGCAATTTCTGCGACAATATCAGAGACAATATCTCCGTACAAATTAGATGTAACTACAACATCATAATTTTCTGGATTGGCTGCCAAACGCGCAGAACCGATATCAATAATTTGTGATTCACTTTCAATTTCTGGATATTCTGTCGCGATTTCTTTAAATACGCTGTGAAATAATCCATCTGTTAACTTCATGATGTTATCTTTCACCATACAGGTCACTTTTTTGCGTCCGTATAACTTTGCATACTCAAATGCATAGCGAACAATTTTTTCACAACCTGGACGCGTGATCAATTTTAAACATTGTACGACATCTTGTGTTTGTTGGTGTTCAATACCTGCGTACAAATCTTCCTCATTTTCACGGATGATCACTACATCCATGTTTGGAAAATGGGTATGTATATACGGATGCAACGCACTTACCGGACGTACATTGGCAAACAATCCAAGCGATTTACGCAATGTTACATTCAAACTTTTATAGCCTTTCCCTTGTGGAGTGGTAATCGGTGCTTTAAAGATTACTTTGTTTTTGTTGATGATTTCCCAAGACTTTTTCTCGATTCCTGAAGAATTCCCCGCCAAATATACCTTTTCACCTACCTCGATAATTTCAGGATCAATTTCCGCACCAGCAGCTTCTAAAATATTCAGCGTTGCTTTCATAATTTCAGGACCAATTCCGTCACCGTACGCTACAGCAACTTTAGTTTTTGTACTGGTATATCGCTCTTGCGATACTTGCGTTTTGATTTTCTCCATTCCGATGTTTTTATGTTTACAGGGCAAAGATGAGAAAAAGTATTCATATATTTTTATTTATGTTTTATATGATATACATAAGTGTTTTTTATGTTTTTAAGTAACAAATAGATGATAAGTTCTAAAAGTAAAATTGAAGTTGGGTTTTTTATTTAGGCGTACGTTTGAGATGATTTCTACTAGAATAAAGCTTATATCAAACTCACATTATTCTATCTTATTTTTAATTCAAGTGATGTTATTGAGGAGTCTATTTACTTTTTGCTCCTACCAATTCATGAAAATACCTCAAACTTCGCAATCAGTGTTTGAGAAACTAATTCATTTATAATATCTTACCATAGCAACTAATGATAGTATTGTTATATGAGATGTGTTTTTTTACTTATTGTTTGTTTGATGTGTATTTGTTGTACTAAAACAACTTCGCCATCTGCTTCATGCGAATTGATTGATATTGCCGCTATTGGGTATGCCTGTGATTCTTTACGAGAAAAAGGAGCACATGAAAAGGCAGCACACTTGTATTTTGAGGCAGGAAGCAAGAATCAGTCTTCAGAATTGTTTGTCTATGCTGCTTGGCAGTTTGGAGAAGCGAATAAAATTGACTCTTCTTTGATTGCTGTACAACACGCCATAAAATTCGGGTTGAATAGTCCCTACATCCTAAAGAAAGCTGGTATTGAAGAAAAAACCAAAAATAGTCCTCTTCGCAAAGAAATTGATCAACTCTTAGAGAAGATAAAAGCAAAGAATGCTTCTGTAGAAAATTTTGAAGTGGTCACCGAACCCATCAATCGATTTTGGCAGTACTTTGATCAAGCAATCACAGACAGCATTAATGGGAAAAAGTATTTGTCAGAATTTATTTGTGATGGATCGAATGCCTTGAAAGATTATTATCATATTCGATATGAGAATGTAGATAATATGTATCGTGTTATGATTCAGAAGAATCCTGAATACTATCGGTATCTAAAAGATTTCTTTACATCCGGTAGATTAGAAAGTGTATCAAACGAATGTAAAAAGATGATGCAAAAGTTCGCTGAATTGTATCCGAAAGCTGTTTTTCCAAAAACATATATTGTCCCAGATTTGATTAACGGTACAGGCACCTTAACAGAATCAGCATTATATATTGGTGTAGATATGTTTGCAAAATCAGATCGTATGCCATTACAAAACCTAAATGATTGGCAAATAGCTACGATTACAGAATTTGGGAATATGAAGTTCGACCTGGTGCACGAACTCATGCATTTTCAACAATCGTATTCGGGTACTAAAGACACGGCATTTTTATTTGGAAAACTGATTGAAGAAGGTGCATGTGATTTTTTAGTATCCTTACTTACAGAGAATAACGAAGTGAGTCCGAGCGTTCAAAGAAATCTAAATTATGTAAGTAAGCCAGAAAACTTTGCATTCATCATGAGCGAACTAAAACGAGATATCTACAGTAGTGATTTAATGAAATGGATGCATAACGGCGGCACCATTAAAGACAGACCAAGTAAT
>JBCCLS010000525.1:0-3195 GCA_039026835.1 Bacteroidota bacterium
GCTGAATGGTTATTTTGAGTTTTTGAAAAATAGCTATATAAAAAAGTTGCTTAAAAAGTTTAGAATGATTTTTCCCCATTGTGAATTCGATGTAAAAACACAACAGTGACTTCATCTTTTCCACAGTATAGCATAGATTTTTCGTTAAGAATTTCTGAAGCCATGGAAGAAATTTAGAAAAAACTATGTGGTTTTAATTTTTCCCAAAAAGAAAAATTAAAAATACCTCTGGAAAAGCGCACTTTCTTTTGTTTCTTTTCTTTGTGCGAGCAAAGAAAACGAAAGTAAAAAACTGAATTGTAGTAATTTGTGATTTATTTTCTAAATGAGAATAAATTCTATCTAACGTGAATTCAGCTTAAGATATCATTATGCAGTTTGTAATTCGCTGAAAAACAAATAATTGTTAGTTTTAGTATTGCTGAAAGTATCGAGCGTAGCTTATGAGAACAGTTATAAAATTGATATTTAATTGAATCTCATGAGGTACGCTCGGTGCCTACGGCAATGCTCGATTGACATTTAGTATAATCTATTGGTAATCAAACATGAAATAAAATAGTCATACTTAAACAACTTCTTTTAAGCAAGAATTTTTTACTTACAACCAGGTCTGTTCCAACTTCCGCAAGGTTTGCAACGAGAAATACCCGAATCTGGACGTGGATCCGAAGGAACTGGATCGCAAATTAATTGACTTTGGCAACCAGCGGCAAAGGTATTGACAGTCATTGTTGTGGTTGCACCGCCTTGCGCTAGTTGTGCTCTTAGGGAAGAAATAGTTTGTTTCTTTAACTTTAAGGTTTGAATTTGTTTTTTCATCTGAAATATATTTTTTGTTTCAGTGCAAATATCTTTCAGTCAGGACATTCTCAAAACAGGAAAACAAATAGAAAAGTCACCGTGTTTTTCCTTGTGAAAAAGCCCCTTTTGCGGAAAAGAGGCTTTACAATTATTGCAAATAGCATTGTTTTAACATGTGATGAATGAAGGTGCATCAATAGTATTGGTATGTGTCGTTGGACATCCACAACCTGATGGAAGTGTTGGCATAGGATCGCAATTAATTAACAAGGACTTGCATGTTATTTGTTGCGTAACACATGTGACTTGAAATAGCGAAAATGGAACTGTTGTAGCTATCGTTACAGCACCTGTATCTTCAATACCGCCTTGTACTTGTTTTTCCGAAAGTATAGCAATTTTCTGCTTTCGGAGTTGCAAAGAAAACTTTTGTTTTTTCATGTTATTTGGTTTTTTGGTTCGTTTCAAATATCACGAAAAATCCCAACATAAAACAGCGTTGAAATACGCGACTCTTGCCGTGTTTTTCCTGAAAATCAGTATGGTAAAACTATAAAAAAAGCCCTTCCGTGAAGAAGAGCTTTTCAGAATTTATATTTTAGGTGACTTATTTTGTGGTATCTATTTCTACCAATTCTATATCAAAAACTAGATTGGAATTTGCAGGAATTGGGCCATAATTACGCGAACCGTATCCTAAATACGATGGTACAAACACTTTTGCTTTTTCTCCAACTTTCATACGCAATAACGCTTCTTTAAAAGCAGGAACTAATGTTGCACTTTGATTGTATATGGTAGAAAAAGGAACGTATGCTCCTTGCGTGTCAGCAGCTTCGTTATAAATGCCTGCTTTTTGAGCTTCTTCTTTGTAGGTTGTGTAAAACACTTTTCCATCCACAAACGCTCCGATACAATTTACTTTTACAAAGTTTGAAGCATTTGGCTTTACACCAGAAGCACTTTGTTGCGTTGTTACCATTGCCATTCCTGTTGGCGATTCAAACAATTCTCCCAAACCTTTGTATTTGTCTACAAAGTTTGCAATTGCTTCTTTTGCAGCTTCTTTTGCTTTTGCATTGTTTTCTTCAATAATCTTACTTTTAAACTCTTGATATTTGTTTAATAAGTTTGGCTCTTCTTCTGTAAAAACTTTCACGGCATCAAAAGCTTTGGCTTCTTTACCTACACGAATAATTTTTACTTCGGTCATCAATACATCTTCTAATGGTTTTTTTGAACTTGGATCAACCGCAACATTAGAAATACTGTCTTGAATCTCAATTCCTTTGATCAATTGACCAAATACCGAGTGACAGCTTACACGTGGACGCTCACAAGGTTTTGGATTTCCTGCCATGTCCAACGCATCCAAACTAGGATATGGAACTTCTGTAATGAAAAATTGACTTCCATTCGTTGCTACACCACCGGAGTTTGCCATTGACAAAACACCTGGCTTGTCATGCTTCAATTCTTTGTCAAATTCACTTGCAAAACGATATCCTGGATTTCCACCTCCAGTTCCTGTAGGATCACCACCTTGTATCATAAATTGGTCCATAACACGGTGAAACGAAATGCCATTGTAATATGGTTTTCCTTTTAATTCTTCAGGAAGTTTTGGATGTGTTCCTTCCGCAAGTGCGATAAAATTCGCTACTGTTACAGGCACTTTTTTGTAGAACAAGCGCGCTACCATGGTTCCTTTGGTAGTTTTAATTTCTGCGAAGATTCCGTTTTTATCATCTTGCTCTTTGTTGGCAGCAACTTCTTTGGTGTTTGTGTCACCCTCTTTTTTTTCATTTTTACAGGATGTAAATCCTAAAGTAATGACTGCCAAACATAATGTTATTGTTGTGGTAAATACTCTCATACTAATTATCTGTTTGTAGGTTTTTATTGTCTTTTTTTATATCAAGTAATGTGATTGTTGATTTGATAGGAACGTTGGTTCCAATGCGTTTGTTGTCTCCGTGATAACCATATGCTACATGCGATGGAAAAAGAAAAGTAACCGTTTCTCCTTTTTTCATTAATTGCAATCCCAAACGCAATCCTGGAATAACTTGTTGTTTGTCTACTACATATTCTTGCGTGCCGAGTTCTTCTTTTTTATAAATAAGATCGCCTGTGGTCATTTTTGAGATATTGAATTCATATGTTAAAGTGTCTCCTTTTTGGGGAAGATACGCTTCTTGCTCAATTTTTGTATTGTAAAAGTACCAGAAACCATTGCTAGACGCAACATAAGTATTTATGGTATCGAGTTGAATAAACTTTTTAATATTGGCTTCTTCCTTGGCGATGAGCACTTTGTTTCGTTCGACAGATTCTTTTAAAAAAGTTCCTGTACTTCTGCTCACAGGTTTTCTGGCTTGTGGTTCTGCA
>JBCCLS010000526.1:0-3193 GCA_039026835.1 Bacteroidota bacterium
AAGAAAGGTCTAAGATATCATTCAAAAAATTAACAGGAACATTACGAGACAAAACTAAATATGTGTGCCATTTAGCTAATTTAGCATACTATCTTCAATTGGGATATGTGCTTAAAAAAGTTCATCGAGTTATTCAATTTTCGCAGGCAGCAGTAATTTGACCGTTTATTAGTAAAATGACTAAGAAAAGAGCGGCGACAAAATCAGACTTTGACTCCAAAGTTTGTAAAGACACGTGTAATTCGACATTCGGAAAATGGATGCAGGAAAATCGTAAAAACATTGAAGTAAAAATAGTTAAAAATGAAAATATTGCTAAAAAATATTTGGGATCTCCAAATTATCAATCTCATCGAATGTTGCAAGGTGATCTAATGGCAATTTTTCTTACCTCGCCCATTGTCAAAATGAACAGAAATTATTTGGTTGGCTTCACAATATTAGAACTTTCCAAGTTATTGATGACAAAATTATATTATTCTTTCATACAACCACGACTTGGTCAAAACAATGTATCAGTGGTGTTTCAAGACACTGATAGTTTTATTCTTCACTGCAAAAATAGAAGTAAAAATCAAGTTTTAAAAGAACTAGAACCAATATTAGATTTAAGCAATCAACCTACCGATTCGCCATTGTTTTCCAACGTGAGAAAAAAAATTCCCGGATTTTTAAAAGACGAGACGCCTGGCGATGAGATTGTAGAATTTGTCGCGCCTAAAAGTAAATGCTACACTCTAAGAACCAAAAAAGGATCATCTGAAAATAAATGCAAAGGCCTGGGTAAAGCTAGAACAAAGCGTCTGACTTTGGACGAATACAAAAGATGTATTTTTACCAAGACGCGGATTAAGGCAATAATGGGAAGTATTTCAGCCAAAAACGGATGTCTGAGAACGCTGCAATTAAACAAAGTGTGTATGACGAGTTTTGATGACAAAAGGTATTTATCGTGCTCCAGACATTCTATGCCTTATGGTTCCTCGTTGATCACGTCAGAGCTGTGTCCCTAATGTGATAAATAAGTCTGGAAAATAAAAATTTGTCTGGAAATTTCGTATATAAGGAGTTTTTTTCGTCGCAAAATTTATCAGTTGCTTTTTGTTGGTTGATCTAAAAGGTACACTTCATTTTACCTTTAGAAATTCAACATGGTTAGAACTAGAAGTCAAGCAAAGCAAAATGCTGTCAAAGCAAAGCCTACTTCAGCCCAACCTGTTGTTACCCTTCCGCAAATTGTGAATCACTCAGTGACTACAGAACCAACACCGATTGTTCGCAACTATTCAGGTAGTATGCATTCGAAAATTGTTGGCAATCATTATCGTTTTACTAAGCCTGAGTCAAAAAAGTGGGAAAAGATCTACGATTGCTTGGCAACAATTTTCAAATGCTACGTCAATCCCGACTTGATTACTGATTTACACCGCAATTTGGCACGTCAAGTGGTTACTCAATGGTATGCTGAATTGGGATTCGGACGAGTTACTACAGCCGCTACAAAGATGATTGGGAGAAAGGCAAAATTCGCAATTCGAAACGCGGTAAACAGCAATATGTTCGCTAAGTATCAATTTCAAGTTGGGAAAGACGGTATACCCGCTTCATTTCTGTACTACTCATTACCAAATCAAACTACCAAACTATCGCAATGCGATTTTCCAATGAATGAGTTCTACGAAATGATTGACGTGAAATCAAGAAGTTATCTCTTGATCGATGCGGATGTATTTTTATCATCGGTAATATTTAAATAGTAATCTTTTTTCCAATTATTAATTATTATTTTTGTACAGTGATTTAAACATCAGTTCCGGTGACAGCATCAGCCTAAAATCAATCAACAAAAAGTAAGTTAAAATGGTAAATGCTCCTGAGTCGAGACCCGTAATTTTTTCATCAATTCATCAAGACGGTCTAATTTGGAAAGAGTTTGAACGAGTCTGCACAGCAATTCTTTATGGAAATAATGAGAAAGAAACTGAACGACTGGAAGAGTTACTAAACCTTTTTGTTGAATATCAACAGCAGAATTTTGAATTAACAGAAACGTGTCTAGAAACAATCGTGTTTGTCGACGATTGCTGTGATGAGCTTTGTTCTGCTGATTTGTTACGTGCTGAAACTGTTCAAAGTTGTTTAAGAACTCGACAAAAGTGTGGTCCAATACGACAACTTGTAGAAGTAAATTTTCAAATCAGTCAATGGGGATTTCATTTGTTGGTCGAGGTGGACGTCAACTGGTTGACATCAACTTCGGGACTACGAACTGAAATACGAAGAGTGTATCTTGAGGAGTACGCTCGATTGAATGAGATCCAAATATGAAGATTTATCGTCGTGTTCAGTGTTGGGACAAATTAGAAGTGTTTGCACCGGACGCAAATGACATTAGTTTAGATTCAAAAACAAAAATAGTTAAAAACATTGCACTAGTGTTTGATATTCAGCCACCGTTCATGAAATCTTTTCTTGAAGAAATATTTTTCTGTACTTGGCATGAATATGTCAAAAATTGGTGCAAATTAGAAAAATGGTATGCGCATTTGTCTTACCGTGTAAACTGCAGATATAAATTGGAGTGCGAACACAGCTTTCGAATTCTCTATGAAGAAAAAACTCCGTGGGTTCAGGGCACTGAAATGGACGTTAATGTCGAAAGTGAGATTCGATATTTCGACCCCGAATTCGACGACACTACGCAACTCTTCAGCCATTTTTTTCAGACTCGTATGCGAGTAACATAGTTTCACTGCAGAACAAATCACGACAATGATGATGTTCGACATGGAAGATGACCCTCCACCGTCTTATGATGAAGTCACAGCAGCACAACCACGGCATCAATACTTGTACCAACATCTAAACTACCTGCAATCGATGTTCACTCAAGAAACTAAACTGAACGCTCGACGTGTAAGTATGATTTATCGATGATAGCGCCCGCGTTTCATTCTTCTTTTTTTTCTTCAGGAGATGGCTTTGCGCAACAAGCAGATCGCAGCAAGTTTGGTTGAGTGGACAAAGTGCGAGGTGGAATGTTTTCATGTAGCTGTAGACCAGCTAAACGTACGCCTTGAGGGTCTCGAACGCTTCGGTCCGCTTACTCGACTTCAATCTCCTACAAGTCATTGCACAGGTTTTCAACTGGAAAAAATCCGTCAGAATGATGATCTCTCTCCTTATCATTTCC
>JBCCLS010000527.1:0-3193 GCA_039026835.1 Bacteroidota bacterium
CGATAAAAAACAAGCAGAAGAAACCTGCGATGAAGCCGTTGAATGGTTGGAAGATTTGGACAATAAAACTTCAGAAGATTATGCATTATTGGCGTTGATTCAAAGTTTTGGTATTCAGTTTAAAGGCATGAAAGCCATGTTTATTTCAAGCCGAATTAAAAAGAATGCTAAAAAAGCCATTTCCATGGAACCTAAAAATTTACGAGCACATTATGTGTTTGCCAGTAATGATTTTTACACGCCAGAAAAATACGGTGGCGGAAAGAATGCAGAGAAGTTTTTACTGAAAGCTATTGCACTTCCCGATCAAAAAGTGAAAAATCCATTTTTACCATCTTGGGGAAAAGAACAAGCTTACGAAATGTTGATCAAACTTTACATTAAAAAGAAAGATTTAGCCAACGCTAAGAAGCATTTTAAAGCAGGAATTGATTTGTATCCTGAGAGTTATAATTTAAAACAATTAGCAGCGAAGCTAATAGAATAGTCATTGTCATGAAAACCCTAGTTTACATAATATTCTTTTGTACAGCAGTCTGTGTTGCTCAAACCAAAATTTCGGGCAAGGTGATGGATGGAAAATGGACAATTTTTGCAGCAAATGTGTATTTGCAATCAAGTCCAGAAACAGGAACAATTACAGATGAAAATGGTTTATTTTCTATTGTAATTCCCAACGAAAATGATACGCTAATCATTTCGTATATCGGATACAAGGAATTGTACATTCCTACAGCAAATTTATTGAAAGACGAATTGAATGTTTTCAATCTACAACTCAAAGCAGAAGTGTTGCAACAAGTTGTTTTAGAAAATCGCGATCCTATTTCGGAACAATTTTCGGTAGTCAAATTGGACAAAATGGATATTTACCTAAATCCAGTAGCACAAGGCGATCCTTTAAAAGCAATCACCATTTTGCCTGCTTCTACCAATGTAGACGAAACGGCAAATCCGTCTTTGCGCGGAAGCGATCCCGATCGTTCACGTGTCATCTTAAATGGTGTGCCTGTGTACAATCCGGTGCGTGCGAGTCAAATCAATAATCAAGGTTTCTTTAGTTTGTTTAATCCTGAAATTATTGGGAAACAATATGTGTATGCCAGCAATCCGCCGTTAGTTTATGGAAATAGCAGTGCGGGTTTGGTGGAAATTCAGACGACAAAATCATTGGAAAAAGATCAACTCAAACTTTCAGCAACATTGGTAAGCACTGGTTTTTTAGTATCGCAGCAACTCGACAGTATCAACTCGTTTGTGCAAGTGTATGGAAATTACCAATTGAGCGATGCGTTTCTCGGAATTCAAGAGCGAAATTTGCCAAACCTACAAGATTTTACAACGCTTGATTTTGGTGTGAATGCAGGATTTCAACTCAAAAACAATTGGTTTCTCAACACCTACACGTATTTTATTGATGAAGATTTTTTAGGAACCGATCAACGATTTACCTATCGCGGACAGTTTACATCTGCTAAAAGACGTTTGTTTACTGTAAATTCTATTGGACATGCTATCGGAAATGGCTTCCTCAGTTTCAACACAGGATTTAACACAGAATCACAAGACTTTGCGTTCGGAAATGCAATCTCCGATCAGGAAACGCAGCAACTCTATGCTGGACTTAATTACAAACTAAAGCTAGATGATTTTACAGTACAATCGGTGGTTTCTGTGGATCATCAAACCAATAATTTTGACGATATCAATCCTGAGATTTTCTATGCGCTTTCGCCAGAATCGCCTACGCAAACCTCGCAACGTTCGCTAGACAATACAGCGGTTGAAGCAGCTGTATATGGAAGTTGGAAACCTAACAATGACATTACCATTTCGTCAGGAATTCGCGCTAACGCTCCTACAGATGCGCAGTCTTCTTTTGTAAGTTGGCAGTTTGGTGCGCGTTACAATCTAAACAATAAGCATGCTTTTTTACTAAGTGGTGGAAAATATCACAACTACACGACACCTTCGTTTTTCAGACAACGATTTGATCTATTACGCAGTGAACAAATTGCTTTAGATTACACGTACGAAGCCAAAAAGACAAGCATCAGTGGCGCTGTGTATTACAAAACCGAAGGCGGCAGACGGCCTATCATTGGCGGCTTGAGTATTGACGAACAAGAAACATTTGGTGTAGAACTGTTTGTAAAACAACAATTGCATCCGTATTTGAGTATTTCTGCTTCATATTCATATATTGATCAGCAGTTTAGCTTGGGTGATACACAATATCCAGGCTCACGCGATGCAGATTACTTTATCAAATCTACCTTAGAATTTAAGCATCCAAGATGGTGTACACTTTCCCTCAATTGGATTGGGCGCACAGGAACAAATTACACAGGAATTGTGGGCGGAACGCCAGGTGTCAATACCAACTTTTTCCAGCCTGTATTCTCTGAGAATCTTTTGGGCGATCGTTTCACAGATTACAGTCGTTTGGATTTAAATGTTAGTAAATACATTACGTGGAAGGATAAAGAATTGGTATTATTTGCCTCTATCAACAATGTTTTCAATCAGCAAAATCAACGCATCGATCAGTACAATGCTGACTATTCAGTACGAACTTTTGACGTATTTCAGCGACGACTATTCTTTTTCGGAATGGTGTGGACACTGAATCATTAGTCACGCTTTACGTAGTGCAATTCAATATTATAAAATTTAATAAAATAAGGTTTTGTTTACATAATTTCACTTCATTTATAGACTAGTTTTCTATTAAACAATGTGAGTTCTACATAAAATATAACAGTGGTTTACCTTTTCCGCAGTGTAGCAGGGATTTTTCGTTAAAAATTTCTGAAACCATGGAAGAAATTTAGAAAAATTCATGCGGTTTTGGTTTTTCTCCAAAAAGAAAAAGCAAAAACACCTCTGGAAAAGCGCACTTTCTTTTGTTTCTTTTCTTTGTGCGAGCAAAGAAAACGAAAGTAAAAAACAAAATTATAGTAATTTGTGTTTTATTTTCTAAGTGAGCATAATTTCTGTTTGAAAAAAACTTATATCGAACTGATGTTAAACAGGAAACACTACCATACGCTACGCTTTTTGACGTGGCGTTGCCTTTATAACATAGTTGCTTTAATTTTTCACAAATTTCATCGCACTTTTATCTTCTAATTTTAAAAAGTACACACCATTAGTCAATTGTTTAATGGAAATTTCCTCATTAGGATTTACA
>JBCCLS010000528.1:0-3192 GCA_039026835.1 Bacteroidota bacterium
ACAACCACCAATTCTTTTTTTGTAAACGGAGCTATAACTTTCGTTGAAAATGGTATCACGTTTTCTGTGTATAATGACGGAGAGTTTGATTTTTTTATTAACCGTTTGCACCCAAATATCAATGCAAATGTAAATATAGCTGGTTTACAGATTTCGTTTAACTCAGGATTCAACTACAATCCTTTTGTGCAGTATGACGATTACGGAGCTATTATTCAAATAGAAAATACGCCTATTTTTTATGATTATTACGGACGTGTGTTTCGCATTGGACAAGTCAATTTAAATTACAACGGAATTGGAAACTTAGTACAAGTTGGCGGATTGTTCCTGTACTATGATTCGTTTGCACGTTTTTCACATACAAGAGGTTTCATTAATCCATACAATCAGTTTTACAGATATCCAGTTTTTTATAATGATATCTTTTTCCGCCCAACAGCTAACTTTTGCTTGGTACGTGTAAATCCATATAGAAGATTTTATACTCCAATTCGTTATACATTTTGTTCACCTTATAGAAACAATTTCAGATTTAGGTATGCAAGAGCTAGAGTTGGACATATTTACCACAGTGCTGCACGGGTCAACACGAACAGAAGAGGCATTTACCGAAATGATAGAAGAGTGACACGTAGAAATGATGCTGCGGTGTACAATACCCGTAGAACGGTAACGCGTACCAATACAAATACACGTACAACGCGTCAGGCAACAACTCGTAACTCAAGAAGCGAATCTCGTGCTACCACACGAAATGGAAATACACGAGCTACCACTCGAAATAATGTAAGAAGTGCAACTCGCGGTGATGTAAGATTGAGTGGAGTTCGCGGTAACAATAACAACAATACAAGATCGCAAAATAACAACAGTGTTCGTTCAAATTCAACACGAAACAATACAAGAGCTACACGTAGCAACTCAAGTCCAACAAGAGACATGAGTGTTACGAGAAATTCGAGAAGTACCCGAAACAACAACTCGGCACAAAACAATCGCAATTCGGATAGAAGAACGTTTACAAGATCACAGAGAAACAATTCTCCGCGAGCTACAAGATCAAACCGTTCATCTAACAGAAGTTCAGCGTCACAACGTTCAAACCGTTCTTCGAATAGAAGTTCTGCATCGCAACGTTCGAGTCGCTCTTCCAACAGGAGTTCTGCGTCACAACGTTCGAGTCGTTCACAACGAAAAGCGACAAACAACAGACAACGCAGTTCGCGAAGTAGAAACTAACACATAAGTGTTCAATTTTAAAAACCTCACTTGACGTAAAAGTAAAGTGAGGTTTTTTTATGCGGTATTGACTTTATTATGATTTGAAAATTTGATGATTTGAAAATGTGTTAATGACTTTCATTTAATTTAAAAATTTGATGATTTGAAAATGTGTTAGTTAGTTTCAAAGGAAAATATCTACGCTACTAGAAACGGATTGTTTCGTCGCTGCGCTTCTCGCAATGACGTTTCATATCGAGAAGTAATTGAAAACTCTAGACATCATAGTAGTTCTCGATACAATTTTTCTTCATTCCATTTCGAAAAACCACTCGAACTGACGCTTGGAGTAAAAAAATTCAATTTAGAATATTAACCTAAGTTCGATTTAAAATTTAATTAATTATACTGATTTTTAATACGTTACAAAATTGTCAAATCGAGCGCAGTCGAGATTCCTTTGAAAATATTAATTCTTAGCTGTTCTCGACTGCGCTCGAACTGACAATTATTAGTTTTTCAACGAATTATAGGTAGTGAAACTATTTTTATTAATCGAACTCAGGTTATTAGTAAGCCTCATCAATTCTATGAATCTACAACGTATGCAAAACCTCAGCTAATTTTTGTGTCAACGCTTTGCGCGAATACTGTTGCAATCCAATCGGCGATACTTGCAATTTTTGTTGGGTAAATGCTTCGTAATACGCTAAGATTTGCGTTCTAAGTTTCTCCTTATCAGTATATAAAAAATAAGTTCCAGTATTAGTTTCCTGAATGATCTTTGCAATGTCTGCATCTTTTGGACCAATGCCGATAATTGGTCGTTCAGCAGCCATGTATTCAAATAGCTTTCCTGCGATGATTCCTTTGGTTTTTTCAGAATCAATTTCTATCACCAATAACAATTGCGAGGCACGTTGTAGTTGCAGTGCTCTTTGATGCGAAACATAGCCAAAATACGTCGTATGTCCATCCAAACCTACGTTTCTGATCGCACGTTGAATCCGTTCACTGATAACACCGGCAAATTGCAACTGAAAATCACGGTTGAAATCTTCGTGAGTTTGAGTTAATTCTGCCAAAACTTCCCACAATACAACCGGATTTCGTTCGGAAAGCAAGGAACCAATATGTGATAAAGTAAACTTTTCATCCATCGGAGTAGTTTTGTATGTTTCTACATCATATCCATTGGTAATAATTTCTATAGGTTGCGTGGTCAATTTGGAAAATTCGTTTTTGGTTGTAAAACTTGTGGTGATGATACAATCAGCTGTTTGCAATACCTCCGACTCCATCGCAAGATGTTTTTTTTGAGATTTTTTCGTGAGTCTTAACTTCTCGTGATACCCAATACTCGTCCAAGGATCTCTAAAATCAGCAACCCATTTAACAGGCAATTGTTTTCGCAATTTGAGTCCGATCAAATGAAGGCTGTGTGGCGGTCCTGTCGTAATTATGGTATCAATATTTTGTGCATGGATGTATTCTTTTAAAAATTTTACAGAAGGTTTCACCCAATACGCTCGCGCATCTGGAATAAAAAAATTACCGCGAATATAAAGCAGCATTTTCTCGATAAATGTTTGCTTTTCTTTGGCGATAATGCCACGACTAATTTTTTTGGTTTTCTTTTTTGAGAAAAGTTGTGCAAGTTCATACGGCTCAAAAATGGGATGTTTGATGATGGTGATGTCTTTTGGGATTTCCTCCGAGAAACTTTCATCAATAATAGGATAATTGGGATTTTTAGGAATAAAAACGATAGGCTCTATGTCAAAATCACGCAAATATTTTACGAATTTCAACCATCGCTGTACACCTGGTCCACCCGCGGGCGGCCAATAATATGCAACAATTAGCACTTTTTTGGTCATAATTTGGAGGGAATTATGCTGTTGTTATCCTTTTGCTACTTTCTTTTTGTGTATGAATTCATAGTAAATTCCACCGAGAATTAATAAA
>JBCCLS010000529.1:0-3175 GCA_039026835.1 Bacteroidota bacterium
AACCCAGGACCCTCTCCTTAAAAGGGAGATGCTCTACCAACTGAGCTACCAGGTCAATTGACCTTTTGGTACATTTTGTGACCTGGCTGGGGCTCGAACCCAGGACCCTCTCCTTAAAAGGGAGATGCTCTACCAACTGAGCTACCAGGTCATTTGAAAGAAAGTTTCTGTTTTCTTTTAATGAGGGTGCAAATATAACATCATAATTTTATATTTCAAGGCTTTTTTACTATAATTTTCTCTTTTTTTTTCTGATTTTTGTAAGCGCTTAAAAATAAAATATTTATACAAAAAATGACAATTGTACTTCTAGGATATATGGCAAGTGGAAAGAGTGCTGTTTCTCAAGTATTGGGAAAAATACTCAATATGCCCGTGCTTGATTTGGATCGATATATTGAAACAAAAGAAGGAAAAACCATTCCTGAAATTTTTGAAACGAAAGGAGAAATTTACTTTCGCATGAAAGAACATAGCTATTTAAAAGAAGTCCTAGAAACCAAAACTGCTACGATTCTCTCGCTCGGTGGCGGAACACCTTGTTATGCCAATAATATGGAATTGATTCATACATATACAACACATACATTCTATTTACAAACGTCGATTCCTGAAATTATTAATAGGGTAAAAGATGAAAAAGCAAATAGACCATTAATTAGCTCAATTGCTGATGAAGATTTACCAGAGTTTATAGGGAAACATCTTTTTGAACGCAATGTATTTTACCAACAAGCAACACACAGTATTCCAACAGACAAAAAAACCATTGCCAGTATAGTAGAAGAAATAAAAGCACTCTTAGATTAGGTATGCTGTATCTTCTTTAGCAAAAACAACATCAATATGCTCTTGGATAGACGTAGAAAGTGAAATTCCTTTAAAATCAGCTTTTATAGGATATTTTTTGTGATTTCGATTGACTAAAACAGCAGTTTTAAAATTTTTCAAAGGAACCTCTAAAAAATGCTTCACTCCGTAAATTAAGGTTGTTCCAGAATTTAATACATCGTCAATTAATACTAAAGGTTTGTTTATGTAAGCATCTTTCGAAATAGAAGTTGTAATAGGTTGCAATGGATTTTGTTTGTCAATTTTTACTTCACATAACGTAATTTTTGCAGCTGTGATTTTTTCCAATGCTGCTTTAATTTTTTGAGCAAATACAAATCCATTATTGGCAATTCCCGCAATGATAATTTCTTCTTCATTCACGTTTGATTCCAGAATTTGATAAGCAATACGACGAGTTTTGTGCTGAATTTGTTGGTGATTTAAAATAATATTTCCCGTTACAGTCATGTGTTAAATATTTGAATACACTTTTACAAAGTAAAATTAAGAATAACTTTCATCACGATCAAAAGTATCATCCAGATATTCATCAATCTCACGGCGGTCCTTTTTAGTAGGTCTTCCCGTGCCTTGCTTTCGATAATGATCTTTGGCATGTTTCAATAATTCCAAATGATCATAGTTTTCTTTTGGCGTAGTATCTACACGATAAATATCTACCAATTTTGCGCCTAGTCGACTTGTGGGAATGTCTAGCACGGTTAAATGTCGTGTGACTTGATCTTTGCGAACTTCTACCTTATCTGTCGGATACACTTCGCGTGATGGTTTTACTGTAGCACCATTTATTTTAATATGTCCCTTTTTACAGGCAATCGTTGCCATGTTCCTTGTTTTGAAATAACGAACACACCATAAGTATTTATCAATCCTCATACAAAATCTCTAAAAACTGCGTTAAAGAATATACAAAAGTAGGATAAAATTGTATCTTGCACCCCAAAATTTAAAAAACAATGATGAAGTTTGTAAAATTTGCATGCATAGCAATTGCAGCAGTTGTGATTGTTCTTTCTTGTAGCAGTGATGACGATCCGGTTTCATTTGCAGAACTAAGAGATAGAGCAGAACAACAAATTGAAGATGATGCCGCATTAGTCGCTTATTTAAATACGCACTTTTATAATTATGAGGATTTCGATTTAGTAAATCCTGAAAGTGTTGCCAATGACGCAGTACGTATTGCTTTTGATACCATAGCAGGAGCAAATGCAGATAAAATTCCATTAATCAACCAAGTGGAAGTACGCACCACTACATATTTGGATGTTGAATACAAATATTATGTATTAAAAGTACGTGAAGGTGGCGGAAAGCAATATACAAGTTTTGATTTAGTTGATTTGGTATACCACGGTCAGTTGTTAGATAGAGAAACATTTGATTTGCGTTTGACGCGAATTCAAATTCCGTTAGTAAGTGCAGGTGTAAGTACTGTAAGAGGTTTTCAATTAGGAATGCCTGAGTTTAGAGCTGCAGAAGATATAGTAGATGCAGGAGATGGATTTTTACAACCAAGAAATGGTGGAATTGGCGCTATTTTTATTCCTTCAGGATTGGGCTATTTTAATTTGATTGAACCTGGAATTCCAGAATATTCACCATTAATCTTCTCATTTAATATTTATGATGCTACGCTGTTAGATACAGAAGCAGACGGATTATTATCTTCTATGGAAGATTTGGACAATGACAATGATGTTACAAATGATGATTCTGACGGCGACGGACTTCCTAACTTTAGAGATTCTGATGACGATGGTGACGGAACACCGACAGTGAATGAAGTGGTACAAAACACATACACAGTCAATCCTGGAGAAATGGAGCCTACGTATGCAGCAAACGAACTAGTCAAAACAAGAGAAACAGATGATGCTGGTGTCATAACCATTACAACTGTAGTGTTAACAGATACCGACGGTGATGGAACACCTGATTATTTAGACAATAATTAGAACTTCGTACAAAAAAATATAAACACAAAAGCACTTCCGTTGAGAAGTGCTTTTTTAATTTGTGTATGTTTTTCAGATTATAAATCGAGTGATAGACTGAAAATCAACTGACTTGGTCTAGAATCTAAGGTTCCTACTCTGATATTATTGGAGTCTAATATATCTACTTCATTCTGCGAAAAACCTCTTTCATAGCGTACATCCAATCCAATATTTCCAAACTTAACAGCCGCACCAAAATTAAAACCGACAGTAATATCGTTCTCTACATCAGAGATAGTGTTATTGTCTAAGTCATTATCTAATACATACTGAAATGCAGGACCTGCAAACACACTAATTGGACCAATAACATCAATTCC
>JBCCLS010000530.1:0-3174 GCA_039026835.1 Bacteroidota bacterium
ATCGCTTCGCTTTTGGAGTCTAGACTTTTTATAAGGGAATTAATAGTTTTCAAGTACTTCTCGATACAATTTTTCGTCCCTCAAAATCACTCGAAGTGACGTTGGTGTATATTACGTCATTAAGAAGTATGACGAAGTAATCTGTTTATTTCATAACAAAATCCTGCTTTGATAGAGACAGATTGCCGCGTCGCTGCGCTTCTCGCAATGACGAATCAAATACTTACGTTTCAAAACAATTCTCAATAGCTTCACTAAGCATTTTCAATCAAAATACATTTTGATCTTAAATAATGCTCAAACTGACAATTGAAATTTCGAACAAGTCTAAAAGCAAAGCGATCTAGATTCTAACAGCGCCAGCGGTCTAAAAGCGACAGCGAGTCTAAATCAAAGGTATCTCATTAGGCTCAATATAATTATTCTGAATCGCATAAATCACCAACCCAGCAATGTTCCTAGCTTCAGTTTTAATAAACAAATTGTTTTTATGACCTTCCACAGTTCGCGGGGCAATAAAAAGTTTTTCCGCAATTTCTTTGGCGGTTTTTTGGAAGCAAATCAACTTCAACACTTCTACTTCACGATCGGTGAGTTTGTTTTTTTCGATGAGAGTTGGCTTTGGACTTTTGTGTGAAATTTGCTCGCGTAAGACACCTAATTGATCGTCCATAAAGTAAAATCCTTTGTCGTACACTTCTTTGATGATTTCGACCAATTGCACAGGCGAAATTCCTTTAGGCAAGAATGCAGAAACGCCTGTTTTGAGCATAAAGCCCATAAAAGAACGTTTGTAATGCGACGTCATCAAAATCACGCGGATGCTTGGGTAGTTTTGTTTTAGGAATTCTGTGACTTCTACACCGTTGATTCCGGGCATGTTTAAATCGAGTACCATGACATCGGGTAAGGCACTGTCGGTGGCTAATTTTTCTTTGAGCATTTCGCCGCTATCTGCCGTATAGCAAACTTCCATTTTATCTTGATTTCCTAAAAAGTCTTTTAATAAGGACACAATGAGTGCGTCGTCGTCTACTAGTGCTATTGTGATGATGTCTTCCATTTTTTACTTTTTTATGCCTTTCGTTTTCTTTAATTGATTTAAGGTTCGATTTTATCTCGACTGCGCTCGATATGACAAACTGAAACAAAAAATATATTCAATTTTTAAATAAAAATATATTCGTAGTGCCTTTTCCTATGGTGGATTTTACTTTGTGAATTCCTTTTAAGAATTGCACGCGTGTTTCTATATTTTTAGTACCCAAACCTTTGCTGTTTTTTGCTACATCATAGCCTTTTCCATTGTCGCGAATACAGATTGCCATGTAGTTTTCGGATTGTTTGAAATGAAAAAACAATCGTGTCGCTGCTGCATGTTTGATGGTATTGGTGATGATTTCCTGAATCAAACGTGTGATTTGCACCTTGAATTCTTCTGCATCGTTGACTTCTGCTCGAATATCAAATATAGTCGTTATTAACAAATGCTGTTCCCAAGGATCGAGGATTTCTTTGATCAAATCTGGAAGCTTGGTAAATTCAACCAACGGCGGACTTAAATCATGCGAGATTCTTCGAGCGATTGTGATACTTTCATGCAAGGCTTCAATCGTTTTTTGATCGTTGTTGGTGATTTCCTGCTGCATTTTTAAGGCGGTCAATCGTCCAATCAACCCATCATGAATATCTGCAGCAATGCGATGCCGCTCAATTTCTTGGGTTTTTATGGTGGTTTCTAATAGATTCTTCTGATAATTCAATTGCGCTGCTGCTTCTTTCTCTTTCGCCTTAATGATCTTCTTAAATATAGCACGTATCAAGAAAATGATCACCGTCAGTAAGACAATGACAAACAAAGCCACAATGGTAATCCAAAAGATTATGGTTTCAGGTTTCTGCCACGTTTCCATATAAAATAAGTTAAGTATAGATAAAATAAAATCATGAAGGATATATTTCCAATCCAAACATAGGCTGTCAATTGTATATCAGTATTCACCAAAAAGTTGAGCGGAAGAAACACCAAAAATTGCAAGGAAAAAAAGCATAAAATTGTACTATTGAGCACAAAATAATCACTTTCGCGCTGAAATAAATTTTCTTCATCACGAATCAATTCAAAGAAAAATAACAACGCCATTCCCACGATGAGCAAAGGTCCCAACGCTTTTGCATACGGTTGAAATAATCGCTCATCATTGGTATTGACATAAATTAATTCGAAAATGGTATACACCATTCCAAGTATTGCTGTGAATATGACGAGTTTTTTCTTTTTGGTGATGTTATAATATAATTTCAGAAAAATAAAAAGTTCTAACAAGGTCAATGCAAATACTAGAATCAAATTATTACTAAACAATTCTTCTAAAAGTCTTGAACATAGATCAATTACTAAACTTCCTACCAAAAAATAGAATAGTAGTTTTGCTACGCTTGTTAAACGTTTATAGTGATACAAACCCACACTCGCACCTATGCCAAGTACGAATGGGGCGACGCTTGTGATAATTTCTGAAAATGTATTAAAATTCATCAGTAAATTTCCAACTATGTATTTTGAGCAATTGAAAATATTCCAAAATTAGACGCATTGGTTGAAGGAAGTCCTTCTTGTCCAAATGGTGGAACTAATCGCGATAAATCTCTAAAGGAAACGGCTCCATTTTCTTCTTTGATATTCAAAAATGCATTCGTGTCCGTATTGACAATAACTAAGTCCAACACATAACTACCAACACTTTCAGGAACTGGTTTTAAAGCCAAATAGCATTCATGTTCGTGAGAAGGTTCAAAATCACTTACATCAATATCAAAAGCCGCTAATACCGAACCTGTTCCTTTTGGAAATTTAGAAGCAAGCCATTTGTTACGTGTCGTTGAATTATTCCAGTTTTGAATGCTTTCTATAAGCAATTGAGCTGCTGCTGGTTGTCCTTTAGAAGAATAGTTGAATGCTTTGGTCGTAAAGTTAATTGGAACCAATTTTGAGTTGATAAGTTCTGTTTCAGACTTCGCTCCTATGCCGTATTCTGTCTTGTAATTACGATACTCCGTAGCGATCGTATTTTCATAATCACACACACTTGGAACTCCGTAAAAACTTATTCCGCCAGCTGCTTCGCAGGAAGTGGCTTTTCCGATGTAAATGTGAAGTCTGTTGTACACTGG
>JBCCLS010000531.1:0-3165 GCA_039026835.1 Bacteroidota bacterium
ATACAGTTATTTTTTAGGTCAAAATCACATTAAATTAGTTGTAATTTTTCGGCGCCTTGCGTTTTTTAGAAGCTTGTTCGTAGGCAAATGCAAACTCTAACAAATCTTTTTCGGTAAAAGGTTTTCCTATGAATGTTAATCCTTTTGGTTCGCCCTTTTCCGTATATCCCATCGGAACGGTTAATGCAGGATATTCTGCTACCGCTGCAAAGGCTGCATGGTAATTATTGATAGACAAGACACCATCCAACTTATGCGCTTCCATGGGCGTATTGAAAAATGTTTTCCCGTTTTCGTGCAATACTTTTTTTAGGTCTGAGAATTCTTCGTCAGAAGCTTTATCAGCTACAATTCCATAAAATAGTTTTTGTCCGTACGGCATGGCGCTTACAGAATCTTTTTTGTTGAAATCAATCACATCTTGTACCGATTTGAATGATAATGCGTTGCTTCCATGTTTTGCGAAATAGTCTGGCAAATCTTTTTGCATATCTAAATTCAACAGATTGATAAATTTTGGCAAGCCAACTTGTGGTGTTTCAATTTCTACAATAGTAGCACCTTGATTTTTTAATACTTCTACAGCTTGTACGTACAATGTGTCTTGCATAAGACCTTTCATGGCACCAAAACGCTTCCCTTTTAAGGAAATATTTCCATTTTTTATGTTTGTGTAATATTCACTTCCTGGCCATTTGAACAATTTACTCTTGGTATCAGTTTTGTCATATCCATACAAAGCGGCTAACATAATAGCGTTGTCTACAACATTTTTTGTCATCGGTCCAGGTGTATCTAACGTACTTGAGATCGGTACAATTCCTGAGCGACTTAACAATCCGATGGTAGGCTTTAGTCCCACTACTGAGTTTTGACTGGATGGCGATAAAATAGAACCTGCCGTTTCTGTCCCCACAGCCGCTACTGCAAAGTTTGCTGCAATAGAGACACCGCTTCCCGAACTTGATCCGCCAGTATCGTATATTTTTCTTCCATACGGATTCAAGGTTTGTCCACCAACAGCACTGTATCCACTTGGGCAATCGCCACAGAAAAAGTACGCCCATTCACTTAAGTTAGCTTTTCCAAGAATGATAGCACCTTCTTCTTTGAGTCTTTTCGTAATGAAAGCATCACTCGTCCTATTATTTTTCAACGCCACAGCACCAGCTGTTGTAGGCATATTTTCAGTGTTAACATTATCTTTCAACAATACTGGCATTCCAAAAATTAGTGGCTTTAAGCGTTTATTTAAAAAATCTTGATCGCGCTTTTTGGCTTCTGCAATAGCATTTGGATTCAAACTGATGACTGAATTTAATGACAAAGCATTGTCACGATCATATTTTTTGATGCGATAGAAATAAAATTTAACCAATTGTTCGTAGGTGAAAATTCGCTGTACGCGACTTTGATGTAGTTCTAAAATATTTTTTTCCAGAATATACGGTTTTAAGCGTTCGTAGTCAGCTTCTGTAAAATCAGTCATTTGTGCCGTTACAACATTCCAAATGTCCTGATTTTCAATATTTTTAGAATCTAATACTTTAAATTCTCTAAATTCTTTGGCGCTGATATCAGAAATATCATTTTCACTTTGCGTTTTTTTTTGCGTGTGACATGCTATTGACGAAAATAGAGCAATCAGTAATATAATTTTCTTCATTTTGATGCGTTATTTAAGGATATAAAGATACAATCTAAAAGTTTAACTGTTTGGAATTCTTGTTTTTTTAGCTTCTAAATGTCATACTCATTATTGTTTTTATATATTTGTCATACACGAAAAAAAATTAATATGAGAAAAGTAGTTTTACTTCTACTGATAGGATTTGTAATTTCATGTACAGATGAGGTACAAATTCCAGAGATAATCCAACCTTGTCAAACTGTAGCCGCTTCTTTTGCTTCAGAAATTACAGATAGTTCAGCCAGATTAAATTGGTGTGGTAGTGTTAATGATGCAGGAGAATGTTTGCCGGTAAATGGTGTTACATGGACTGCTTCATGGGGAACTCCAGGATTTGATCCAGATTCAGGAACTATTATTAATACTCCGCAAACAGGTGCTAACATTGCAGGATTGTCTCCACAAACTTCTTATGAGTTTTATGTAAAGTCAGATTGTCCACAAGCTAGCAACGATTGGTTTGGACCTGTTCAATTTACAACTTCGTGTCCAGCACCGACAAATTTAGGAGCAACTGATATTACTCAGACTTCAGCTTTATTAACTTGGACGCCAGGTGGTGCTGAAATTGCTTGGGAAATACGTTTTGGATTGGCAGGATTTAATGTAGATGAAGCTGATTCATTTGCTACTGGAAACAGTACACAATATCCAGTGACTAATTTACAACCAAATAGTGATTACGAATTTTATGTACGTGCCAATTGTAATGCCGTAACTGATGGTGATCAAACAGGAAGCTTTAGCGCATTTACAGGACCTTTCCGATTCGCTACATGTTTGCCTCCGATCAATTTAACGTATGGTGATGTAACACAAAACTCAGTGGCTATAGATTGGGATTCTAATGCACAAACTACTTGGGAAGTAAGTTATGGAGAAGCTGCCGGATTTACACCTGACACTGGAACCTTGGTCACAGTCAACAATTCTAACTTTACCGCTGGAGGATTATGTCCAAGCACTACATATACATTTGCTGTGAGAACACTGTGCAGCAGTACTACGCAAAGTCAGTGGTTTAGTTTTGGAAATGTAACGACACCAGCATTAGGATATACAGGAATGTACACCTATCAAGAGATTGGAAATACAGACGAACCTATTTTTGGAGATCCTGCTACAGTAGAAATTGTTAGTGTTTCTGATACGGAGAGAAGTATTACAGTAAAATATTTGGCAAACTTAGATGTAACCAATACACAACCAACCATGACATTTAATTTTGTATTGAATTGTGATGGAACTGTTACCGTTCCAGATGATCAGGATACCAACTATAATTGTGGTGGACCAAATGTTGCTTTAGGACAAGGAACTTCTGCAGCAGCAGCCTACAATATAGTAGATGATTCCACGATTGATATTCGATTTGTAGAAGATACCGGAAGTGCCATGTGTATCAATGCACCATTAACAGAAGTAGTGATACGCTTGACGAGATTATAATTTGAAAAATATATATTATTAAAAAA
>JBCCLS010000532.1:0-3153 GCA_039026835.1 Bacteroidota bacterium
AAAACCCAACAGAACTTAGTGCTATTGGACAACGTGCGCGTGCATTTGTAGAAGCGCATCATGAGTATAGTGCTGTTGCAGGGAAATAAGATATAAAAAAAGTGAAGTTTGAACGCGTTACAACTTGCTCCAAAGACGTACATATTTCCCTGCAACAGCACTATACTCATGATGCGCTTCTACAAATGCACGCGCACGTTGTCCAATAGCACTAAGTTCTGTTGGGTTTTCTATCAAATAGCTCAATTTTTCAACCAAATCTTCCACATTTGGTGTCGCATTAATCAGCACAGGTTTGTCTAAGTTGTAATAGGTTTGAAAATCCTTTTCAGCACCAGAAAACACTACTTTTCCTTTTGCCATCGCTTCCAACGCATTATATCCTTGATCGTATCCGTACAACTGATCCATAATAATATGTGCTTCATTATACTTCTGAATGTATTCCTTGTACGGTAAATTGCTAACGGTTTGCACCACCACACGATTTGGATACGTCGCTGAAATAATTTCCAAGGCTTTTTCAATCAAATCATTGCCCTTTTTTAGGTAATTCACCTTATTAATACCGTGAAAAATAATCACTTTTTCTTGGGAATCTAGTGGTTGAAATTCCAATGCTTGCACATTTACAGGAAACGGAATCAATGGCAATACTTTTGGATGATTCCGATACGCCATTTCATAATCAAAATTAGCAGGAATCACGCCCTTTACATGTTTTATGACGAAATTATGTAGCTTTTTGTGCGATGTTGATAAATACTGAAGCGAATAGCGAAACCATTTCTTAGTACTTGCATCTTTTTGGTATGCAGAAAGCATATGATAGGGCAAATCGGCATTCAAAATATATTCCACATAATGCGCGTCATCTCCGCAAGAAGACAAATACACGTTTTCATTGTGTTTAAAAATGTACTGTAATAACTGTCGCTCTATATATGGAGTTGTAGCAAATGGAAACTCATTAATCAATTGTACTGCATCGTAATTCTGAAACGATTTTCTGTGCTTGTAAAAGCGATAGGCAATTTCTAAAAACGCAATATCAACCTTGCAAATTCTATAGATCAATTGGCGAAATGCATTGGGAATCTTTTTATGAAAAAAAGTAGCTTCGAGCGAGATATCAACAGGATAGTTTTTAAAGCTATCAGCATGACCGATCAGTGTAACATCGTGCTGTAACTCTTGTAGACCTTCTTTAAGCGAATTGTGAAATCTACTGTATTCTCCTACCAATAATATTCGCATAAACAGTATATTTGTGTGAAAGATAGTAGGAAAACTTTATGCTGCAAAATTCTAAAAAGAAAATCTGTATAATTGTCGAATGCCTCAGCGGTGGCGGCGCAGAAAAGCAAGCAGCCAACTTTTCAAAATCGCTTCACAACTCCGGATTCGAAGTATCTATCATTTCAGTAAAAGACCAAATTACGTATGACTTTGTTGGCGAATTATACAATTTGGGAAAGCGTGAATCTTCCATAAAAATTATCAAACAAGTTCAAAAGTTTTTTGCCTTTAAAAAAGCCTATAACAAGTGCAATGCAGACCTATATATTGACTTTCGAACGCGAAGTCGATTCCTCATGGAATATGCACTCCACAAATTCATCTTTCAAGCCAAAAAAATGATCATGATGGTACACAGTTACCAAATTGAGTGGCACATCCCGAAAGGAAAACTATTTAAAAATATTTACAACAAAACCCATGCAGTAGTTGCAGTTTCGGAAGCTATTGAACAGAAGTTAGGCGAAGTATACGACTTTGAAAATCTGTTGTATATTCCGAATTATATCACTTCCGTAGAGGTGACTCAGCACGAAAAAACGCTTGTAAAAGACGACTACATCATTGCAGTTGGACGTTTGCAAAACGACATCAAACAGTTTGATCGTTTAATTGAAACCTACCACGAATCGCAATTGGCAAAAAAAGGAATCAAACTATACATTTGTGGTGAAGGAGACGACAAAGCATCCTTACAAAAATTGATTGCAGATTTACAATTGCAAGCATATGTACAACTCTTGGGATTTGTTGAAAACGTACAGGAATACATTCGAAATGCAAAATTTTTAGTGTTATCGAGTAGGGTAGAAGGGTTTCCGATGGTTTTAATAGAAGCATTGCAACAGCAAACGCCTGTCATTTCATTCGATTGCAAATCAGGTCCAGGGGAAATCATTCAGCATAAAATAAATGGGTTGCTCGTTGAAGATCAAAACTTTGCGAATTTGAAAGATGCAATGTTACTTTTAATCGAAAATTTGGAATTGTATATGATTTGTAAACAAAATGCTGTATCTTCCATAAAAAAATTTGAAGAAGAGACTGTTATCCAGGAATGGATACACCTCATAAACTCCTAAAATATGTCTACAACTGTTGCTGATATTCAACTCATCCCGATCCCCAAAATCGAAGATTATAGAGGAAATATCTCTGTCATAGAAGGTAATACAATTCCTTTTAAGTGTAAGCGCGTGTATTACTTGTACGACATTCCTAGTGGTGCTAAAAGAGGCGGACATGCTCATGTAGAACAGCATGAAGTTCTTATAGCACTTAGTGGAAGTTTTGAAGTTATCTTCAAAGATGGAACCACGAAAAGACGAATTTTACTAAACAAACCCAACCAAGGTTGTCTCATTCCCCACGGTATTTGGCGTGAATTGGAAAACTTTTCTTCCGGAGCCGTTTGTTTGGTATTAGCTTCCGACGAATTCGACGAAGCTGATTACATCCGCGACTATCAGGATTATGTCATTACCAAAGAAAATGTAGGACTTTCTAAGTAGTTTTTTAGTATTGAGATATTTCGAAGTGTATTTTCTAGTTCATAGTATTTCTCGATACTAATTTGTTTCACAAATTCACTCGAAATGACGTTGCGTTTCAAATAAAAAAAAGTTGCTTTTTTAAGACCCAAGACCCAAGACCCAAGACCCAAGACCCAAGACCCAAGACCCAAAACCTAGAACGAAGTGATTCTAATATTCTTCTTCAACAAAAATCCTTTCACTTTTTTCAATAAGACCAACACAAACCGTGGACTCTTTAATAGCAAACGCTGTTTGAATGTAAGATTCTTGTAATTGATGTGTTTTAGCATTGCATTTCGTTGTGGAATGGCGTTTTCTA
>JBCCLS010000533.1:0-3145 GCA_039026835.1 Bacteroidota bacterium
GAAACCGAAGGCGACATGAATACACTCATGTACATGATTGTCCTCATTATTGTGTTGTTCTTTTTGAGAAATATTTTTGGCTATCTCGCTATGTATTTTATTACGTTTTTGCGAAATGGAATTTTAAAGGATGTTCGTAATGAGTTGTATGATAAAATTATGGAGCTTCCATTGTCTTTTTATTCAGAAAAGCGAAAAGGAGATGTTATAGCGCGTAGTTCAGCAGATGTTGGAGAAATTCAAAACTCGTTCTTATCCGTATTGGAATTGGTAGTCAAAGAACCGTTAACAATTATTTTTACCATTGGCGCTATGTTTTTTATCAGTTTTCAGTTGACGCTGTTCGTCTTCGTTTTTATTCCTATTTCGGGATTTATCATTTCAGCGATTGGAAAACGACTCAAAAAACATTCTGAAAACACCCAAAAAGAGCAAGGTATTTTTCTATCGCATTTAGAAGAAACACTAGGTGGGTTGCGTGTGATTAAAGGATTTAATGGCGAATCGTTCTTTGGCGATCGTTTTAGAGTCTCTACACATCGCTTTTTTAGTTTTTCCAATAAACTATTAAACAGACAAAATTTAGCATCGCCAACAAGTGAATTTTTAGGTATTGTCATCATTGCAGTTTTGCTTTGGTATGGCGGAAATATGGTATTGGTTGAAAAAACGCTAAATGCCAGTGCTTTTATTACATATATTGGTTTGTCTTGGCAAATTTTAACGCCAGCAAAAGCCATTTCAAAAGCTTCGTACAGTGTAAAAAGAGGAAATGCAGCGGCTGATCGTGTCTTAGAAATTTTAGAGACTGAAAGTCCCATTGCAGATACGCCAGATGCAAAAGTAAAAGAAGGATTCCTTTCAGAGGTTAGTTTAAACAATGTTACGTTCCGATACGAAGAAGCAGATGTATTGAAAAACTTTTCACTAAAAATCCCGAAAGGAAAAATGGTAGCTTTGGTCGGACAATCTGGAAGTGGAAAAAGTACTATTGCGAATCTAGTGACGCGTTTTTATGATGTCAATGAAGGAAGTATTGAAATTGATGGCGAAAACATCAAATCGCTCACAAAAAATTCTTTACGTGACATGCTAGGAATAGTTACCCAAGATTCCATCCTATTTAATGATACGATTCGAAACAACGTAAAACTTGGAAAGCAAGATGCTACCGACGAGGAAGTGATTGAAGCCTTGAAAATTGCCAATGCGTGGGAATTTGTCAAAGATTTAGAATATGTACTCGATCAAAATATTGGCGATGCTGGTGGAAAATTATCCGGTGGACAAAAGCAACGTTTGAGCATTGCCAGGGCTGTATTAAAAAATCCACCGATTATGATTTTGGATGAAGCCACTTCTGCCCTCGACACCGAAAGCGAACGTTTGGTACAAGTTGCCTTGGAAAATATGATGAAAAACAGAACTTCGATCGTGATTGCACATAGATTGTCAACCATTCAAAATGCAGACGTGATCGTAGTGATGAAAAAAGGAGAAATTGTAGAGCAAGGTACACATGAAGAGTTGATCAGCAATAACAGTACGTATTCAAAGCTTGTTGAAATGCAGACCATTTAAAATTTCAACAAAAAACTAGGTAACAATTTTACATTTTCTATACTTCACTGTAAAAATTTTAGTATTTTTATGGTAAATGAGCATTTTGTAGTGTATCAAAACACATTCTACATATATTATAGAATAATGATTTGATAGCAGCTTTTACCTTCCAAATCTGCATACACAACGCTCATATAAAATCACCGCTAACGACATACACTCCTCCCTAATCTTAATATATTTGTATATGCCAATATACCAATTTATTGCTGCCATTATCTTTGGTTTGGTTGTAATGCTCATTACGTTTATTATTTTACTTTACATTGACCAATTTTTAAAAAAAATAGGTCGAAAAAGAATGCTTTACATCATCTTACTTTCACCATTTGTGGTGTATGTTTCCATAAAAAGTATTGATAAAATAGATCGATTTTTGAAATCTCCCATGACTGTGAAAAAGAAGCATTTGGAAGGTGACTATGTAATTAATCGGAATCTATTTAAAGGTCCTAATGCTGATTGGCAATACGAACATTACCGACTTTCCATCAAAGACAACGAGTTGGTGTTAACCATTTTGAATAATGGACATATAATTAAAAAATATCGAAAACCAATTTATGGCATTACGAAAGGAAAGCATGATTTTATTATGTTCTACAATGATTGGCGTTTGTATAGAAGCAGCGAAAAAGCGGCTGATAAATACGATTTGGATACCATGGCACTTGACAGTTTGATGAAATCAGATTCGCTGGGATCGTTTACAGAAGATCAAATCAAAGCTGAAAAAAGAAAGATTAAAAATGCTATTTGTGACAGAATTTATACTGCAAAAAAAGACAGCATACACGGGCTAACAAAACATCACATGCTCAAGTTAAATCCGCTATTGCATGCCGATCCGCATAGCTTCAATATTGTGCTACGCTCTACCAAATACGGCAATATGTTTTTTATAAAAGAGTAGTAAAACTTGCTATATAAAAGAGGTTTGTTCCTGAAATTTTTCAGACTCTTCTATATTTTTTATCTTTAGATTAAACCTTTATGCCTACAAAAAGTCTTAAAGGAAAAGAATATCATTTTGGACGTTGCAGAAAGAAGCCTCATTGATGATTTAAAAAACCCGAAAACGCAAGAAAAAGCGTTTCGTCAACTTGTGTCTATTTACAAAGAACGCCTGTATTGGCATATTCGTCGTATGGTAACAAGTCACGATGATGCAGATGATGTACTTCAAAATACATTTATAAAAGTGTTTCGAAGCATTCATAATTTTAAAGGCGATAGCAAATTGTATTCTTGGATGTACCGCATTGCCACGAACGAATCGATCACATTTATCAACCAACGCGCAAAGAAAGCAGGCATTTCTTCGGAAGAATTGCAAGAACAATTAGTGAATAATTTAACGGCAGATGTTTATTTTGAAGGAGATGAAATTCAACTGAAATTACAAAAAGCAATTGCTAGGCTGCCGCAGAAACAACAAATTGTGTTCAACATGAAGTATTTTGACGATATAAAGTATGCTGAAATGAGCGAAATTTTGGAGACTTCGGTAGGCGCTTTGAAA
>JBCCLS010000534.1:0-3144 GCA_039026835.1 Bacteroidota bacterium
CCAAAATTTGGATCATCTTCTACTAATAAAATTTTCTTGTTTTGAATCTCCATGCTAGTTACGATATTAACGGTAATTTGATAATGAATGTACTTCCTCTGCCCTTTTCGCTTTCAACGCTTACTTGACCGCCGTGGTCATCAACAATACGTTTTACATAAGCCAAGCCAAGTCCGTGCCCTTTTACATTATGTATATCACCTGTATGTTCTCTATAAAATTTTTCAAATATTCTCTTCTGTACAGATTTCGACATTCCCTGTCCTTGGTCTTTAACTCGAATCTGTATATTGTTTTTCACAACATCTGTGAAAACGTCAATCTTTGGTTCTCCTTCTGTGTATTTAATGGCATTGTCTAACACATTGACCAAAACATTGGTAAAGTGTGTGTCATTTGCCATTACCATTGAGTGTTTTGCTTCTAAATGTGACTTTATGTAGCCATTTCTATCTTCTACAATAAGTTCTATATGCGACATTGCATCTTCAATTAGGTCGTGAACATCTAATGCATCCTTACTAATGTCTAACTGATTTTTTTCAAGTTTGGAAATACGGAGTACATTTTCAACCTGCGCATGCATGCGTTTGTTTTCTTCACGAATCATTCCCAAATACCGTTTTACTTTGTCTTTGTCATCAATGATTTTAGGGTTTTTCACAGCATCTAACGCCAAATTAATGGTCGCAATTGGTGTTTTAAACTCATGTGTCATATTGTTGATGAAATCCGTTTTGATCTCAGAAATTTGTTTCTGCTTGATCAATTGGTATAAGGCACTAGAATACGCTATAATAATAATCAACGTAAAAACAATCGACATGATTGCCATGCCCATTATTGAGGATAGCACGTATTTATTTCGTTTTGGAAAACTAACAAACAGCGTGTAGCCACTTTCACGATCGCTATCTTCAAAAAGTGGTACATCATACATACCTTCACTCGTAATTTTGAATCTATCAGATTTAATCTTTGTGGCAAGTCCATCGTCATATACACCGTATTCAAAATCCATATCCAAATCGAGTTCGTCTAAATATCCTTGAATTAAAAAGGTTAGCAAATCGGTCGTCACACGTTCATCAATTGGCGCTTGCTTTGCCAATTCCGTAATAATGTCTTTGTGCTGTACCATTTGCTTTGAGACATTACTTACTTTTCTAAATTTTTGTACCGGCGTTAATTTTGAGTCAGAATCGTCTAAATAATCTTCTCGAAAGGTAATTCGTGATTCATAGCGTTTGTAATTTTTAATGGAAGTGCTGTCGTCTTCAGAAGCATTGTCAATGAACGTTGGAAAAATACTGTAATCTTCTTCGATTATTCCACGTGTGTAAATACTAGTCTCGTTGGTTTTTTCATTTCTACTAGTAATTTGAAAGACATTTAATACTTGAGAATCTTTTAATTCTCCAACACTATCAATTAAATTTTGAAATTTTAGATAGTATCGTCGATCCTCATATTCCGTAACTCTTTCGGACACACTTTTAAGGATTTGATTTGCATTAAGGGAGAAAGATTCCTGTTTTTCTTCAACTGCGGAAGCAATCCAATATCCTTGAACAAATATAATCCCGATGAGAGAAAGGCTCATCAAAATGACTAGAACAATAAATAATCGTTTACTCATTTGATCAAAATTAACGTATAATATCGGTTATATTAACTTTTTAACCAAACCTTAACAAATATGTTAATTTTGTTAGATTTTCCTACTTAAAGTCAAGATTTCTTGGTGTATTTCAGCGACTTGCGCGCGTGCTTGCTGCAAATCTTCATTGTGAATTATGTAGTCAGAAAGTGCCATTCTATCGGCATCATTCCATTGATTATTCATGCGACTTTGAATGGCTTCGCGACTGGTTTGATCTCGTTCCAACAAGCGTTTGAAACGTACGTCTAATGGTGCCACTACCGTTATGATTTTATCGCAATCTTTGTACGATCCACTTTCAAAAAGGATAGCTACTTCTTTTATAATATAAGCTTCTTCACTTCGTTCTGTACACCAATCTTTGAAATGTTGCCCAACGCGCGGATGTACAATGGCGTTTATTTTTTGTAGTGCTTCCGGCTGATTGAAAACAAGGTTTGACAAATAATTTCGGTTCAGTTGACCGTCGAGGAATGTTTCTTCACCAAATGCTGTGATCAGTTCTTCTCGAATTGCTTCGGAAGTATGCATCAGTTTTTTGGCTTCAATGTCCGCAATGTAGATGGAGACACCTAATTCTTGAAACATCTTCGCAATGGTTGTTTTTCCACTACCAATTCCACCTGTGAGCCCTACAATCATTTTTTTATTAAAAAGTTTACTTTTTTGTTATCAATACGATAGGTTTTTACCGTTTTTGGAAATTTGACCAATTTCGGAATAAAAAAAGAAGCGTTGGTATTTTTAATGTCATTGTAATCGCAATACACCGTAAAATCATTTTGTGTGATGGTATTAAAATCCGATACATTGGTTGTGTACGTAACGCTCACCTCTTTTGGAAATAATTTGATAGAATACCCTTGCGGGAGATTTTGTACTTGTAGCGGTACATTTAGCTTTCCTTCGGTAAATTTATCTACTTTAGCGACCGCTTTTACAGTAGGTTGCAAATATTGTACTCGTTGTAACGAATCGTGTTTTATCAACTGTAATTCCAAATCAATATCGCCGCTGATTTCTTCTAACTGTTTGATTTCGGTGTATACAACTTTTAACTTATCTACTACATCTTCTGGACCTGAGATGGTTACTTGTTTGGGTTCGATGCGAAGTGAATCGTATAAATTATAACCTTTTTCAAACTCTAACGCCAATTGATGCACAACAGGAATCGTTTTGGTTTTGTTTTTTCCCAACGTGAAAAATAATGTATCTGGCGATACTTTTAAAATTTCAATATCCTGATAAATATACTTGTCAATCGCAGCATCAGCTAAGACATAAAACGTATTTTCAGTAGCTGTTTTGAATACATTTCTGAGATCAACTTCTATTTCTTTTTTAAAAAACTTTTGACGCAACATTCGAAAACCAGTCGTTTTTACTTGTGCTTGCAAAGTGCTTTCCTGACTTCCTAATAGAATTTTATCCTCCGCCAAATTGGTGTACGCGACTTTCATGTTGATTGTATCTGTGTA
>JBCCLS010000535.1:0-3132 GCA_039026835.1 Bacteroidota bacterium
GTCAAAATTAGGACAAAACAAGATAAATTTTGACTTTTGTCATAACGCAGTTAAGGTGATGCTTAAAAAGTTTCATCAGCACAAAATCCTTTAATTTTTACTAAAAGAGAATAATTTTAGCAGATCGTTACAGTTTGCTAGGCTCTTTTTCAATACATACATCCCCAAAAACTGTATTTTGCCATCTCTCTTTACTGATCAACGTACATTTGCACTTGTAAATCAACAAATTTTCTTTTTTTAATCACCAAAAATATAAGCGAACATATGTCTTAGAATTGAATACTATAGTAATCATTACATCCCACAGTTTTAGAGACGAAAAACTGCAACAGCCAGAAACATTTTTGAAAAATGCATCTTATCTAAAATTCTTAACTAGTCGCACGAGTACACAAAAAATGTCAGCATGTTGATGAAGTACTTTCTGTGTAAACACAGTCAAATTCAAGTTCAAATTCAAGTCCAAAACCATATACGTACCAGTACGTACAACATTCGTATTGCCTCGTATTGATAAATCACTTCACTACTAGTACATTGTCCTCAAAAATAGTGTCTGTACAAATCTATTTGTTACACGATTTTGTATTTTTAAGAATGTCTTAAGGGACAAACTAACCGCCACATATGAAAATAAAAAAATTAGGTGTCTGCACTTTGGGAGTTTGCCTGTTTTTGATCACAGGTTTGCATGCACAAAAACCATCTCTTGCTGAAATAGTAAGCGACTTGCAAACACAGATTCACCAATCTGACGGAAGTCAAAAACTACAGCTATTGGACAGTTTGAGCTATCTTACACGTGATATGGCAAAATTCCAATATGATTCTATTGTCAAAGAAACTGTTGCCTATGCCATTGAATTAGATTCTTTTGATTTGGCAAATAGACAAGCTGCACGACTCGTTTGGTCGCTCACAAATCGATTGGGAAAACCAAATGAAGGAAAAGCGTATTTCGAAGAATTTGATGCCAAACAATTGCCTGTGATTGATAATAAACTGCTGGCACGATTTTATCTAAACGGGGGCGATAGTTATTATTTTTCAGAAGACATTGAAAAAGCTATTGAAATTTACGATCTGGCATCTTCGTATGCTTTAAAAGCAAACGATTCTATCCTATATGGCATTTCTAGAAAATACATTGCAGATGCCTATATACGCATGGGAAATTTAGTAGATGCATCGCGCATGTTGCAGGAAGTAGAAGCCATCTACCGAAATACAAAAGATACCATTAGACTCGTCAATACCAAAAGTTCTCGTGCAGATTTGTATAGTATGAATGGTTTTTATGAGGAAGCCAAAGCAGAGCGCAACGAAGCACTAGCTTTATCTAAAGCAGTGAATTATGAATCTGGTATCATCAACAGTTTATTAAATGAAAGTATTGATAATTCTATAGAAGATGATACAGAAACCATGATCAAAAACTTAAATGAAGCGCTTCAATATGCACAAAATTCTACAGAAGTAAAAGATCGGTATGAGCCACAAATCCTAAACAAATTACTACAAGGCTACTCCGAAATAAATGATCTTGAAAAAGCTACTGAGATTTATAAAAAACTACAAGAAAATCCAGAACGCAACACGCAAGGGTATTTTGAAGATATACATCATAAAAGTTTGGCACTTTTTTATTTAACAAAAAAAGACCTTCCCAACGCATTAACATATGCTACCAAATACTATAATTATCATAGTACAAACAATACCATATTAGAAATTACCAATGCACATGAAATATTGTTTCAAATTTACGAAGCTATGAATGACTCAAAACAAGCACTGTACCATTTCAAAAAAGCAACGCACATCAACGATTCAATTCTGAGCTTAAAGCGCACAAAAGCTTTATCGTATTACCAAACTTTGTATGAAACGGAAAAGCGTGATGCAACAATAGCTTCGCAAGAATCGGAAATCACTATTTTAGATAGCAAAAACAGAATCAAACAACAGTGGATGCTATTTGGCGGATTGGGATTATTGGCTATATTTCTAATTATTTATCTAATCAGATCCAAAAAGTTTGCACAAAAAAATCAAGAATTACAGGAAAAATTTTCACAAGACCTCATCAACGGACAAGAAGAAGAGCGCTTGCGATTGGCAAGAGAATTGCACGACAGTGTAGGACAAAAACTCATGCTGATTTCCAAACAAACCAAAAAAATAGACCATGCCTCTATTGAAAACTTGGCGACTTCAACCTTGGAAGAAGTACGTACCATTTCGCGCGGCTTACATCCTTCCAATTTGGAACGACTAGGTTTTACGGAAGCAGTGAATGCATTGGTATACGACATCAACGCCAATACGGATGTGTTTTTTACGGAAAAAATCGAAAATATAGATACCATTCTTTCCAAAGAAGCCGAATTGCATGTCTACAGAATCATTCAAGAAGTACTGAGTAATATTGTGAAACATGCAGATGCAAAAGCCGTCAAAATTGAAGTACAGAAAAAAGACAAAAGCATTCATGTATTGGTTAGTGACAATGGAAAAGGATTCGACTTGACAACTACTAAAAAAAGTATTAGTTTAGGAATGAATACACTATTTGAACGCGCCAAAATTATAGGTTCGCAACTGAATATAAACAGCGAACTCAATAAAGGAACCACAGTAAAGATGAACATTCCAATTTAATTGACAATGAAAAAAAGTATGTTGCTTTTCGTATGGATGTATGCGCTTTGTACATTTTCTCAGGAAGATTTACAACCGCAAGTGGACGCATTAAAACAACAAATTGCTACTGCTTCAACGCTCCAAAAACTTATTTTATTGGATAGCTTGACGAATTTGGTAATGGACAAACCCGAATATAAATACGATTCCATTGCTAGAGTTACCATTGACAAAGCCGTAGAACTCGATTCTTTCCAAATAGCAGTTCAGCAGGCAGCAGATTTGATTTATTACTATGGAAGTGTTTCGGAATCGCCTGAAAAAGGCATTACAGTTTATGAAGATTACAAACATCTTATTGCAAAAGTAGACGATTTAAAGTTGCTTTGCCTCATCTATTTATATATAGGTGATAGCTACTCATATGCAGGAAAATTAAAGGAATCCCTTCTGTTTTACACAAAATCAGAAAATTTTGCACTGCAA
>JBCCLS010000536.1:0-3123 GCA_039026835.1 Bacteroidota bacterium
ACAAAAACTTTACAGAAGCTAAAATGGTATCCACAATACGCGTTTCTTCATCAGTAAATTCCTTGTAACTCTCTGCTATAAGTGTGAAATGATCTCTTGGTTTTTGTTTAAATTCAAATTCATATTTCCGATAAGTAACCGTATCATTACCACTACTCGTTACAGGTGATTTTAAATCATATGAATAGATTATGTATGTATCTGTTTCAGTGATTTTTAGATTGTTTTGGTATTTAAAAGCGCTATCTTCACTGCCTATTTTTAATTCTTCTTCTACAGGTCGCCTAAACGTTCCCCAGTCTTCATAATATGTGGCTGTGACTTCTAATTTATTGAAAAAATCTTCCCAACCACCTTGCTTTGTATATACTTCTTTTTGAGTGACTTTGACATCCCACGTGTCAGGTATTGAAATTTCAAAATTCTTTCCTTCGTTTTGATAGACTTTTGTTTCTATCGAATTTGTCTGTAAACTGCATACAATAATTGTAAAAAGTATTGTTATGCTTTGCTTGATGTGTAACATTGTGTTGAAAATTAGTTGGCTTGACGAATTTATGATTTAATTTCAGCTTTTGGATAATCCAAATACCCTTTTTCTCCTGTGGTATAAAAAGTCTCCGTATCCCAATCAGCCAAAGGAATTCCATGTGCAAAGCGTTCTACCAAATCTGGATTGGAAATGTACGGCTTTCCAAATGCTACCAAATCTGCTTCGTTAGCATCTAAGACAACATTTCCTTTGTCAAACGTAAAATCTGTATTAATCATCAATGTTCCCTTGTATAGAGGTCTAAAATGCTTCGCGATTTGTGTCACTGCATGTGGTACTTCCGACACATCTGAAAAAGGTTCAGACAAATGCACATACGCCATATCATAGTCATTTAACTTTTGAATAACATACTCAAACGTGGGAATGGTTTCTGCATCAATGGTAATTCCTGCCATCGCTGAATGTAACGACGGATTGAATCGTACACCAATTTTTTGTTCAGGCATGGCTTGTTTCATCGCGTCAAGCGTCTCAAAGAAAAATCGTGCTCTATTTTCAATACTTCCGCCATAGGCATCGGTTCGCGTATTGGAACATTTGGTAAAGAATTGATGAAAAATATATCCGTTAGACGAGTGTACTTCTACTCCATCAAATCCGGCTTCTATAGCGTTTTTTCCTGCATTGACAAAGTCCTGAATTGTTCTGTCAATATCTTCTTGTGTCATTTCGCGTGGCGTTACTGTATCTTTGAAGCCTTCTGGCGTAAACGACTTTCGATTCGGATTGATGGCTGATGGTGCCAACGGCAATGCACCATTGTGAAAATCTGGATGTGAAATTCGCCCCACATGCCACAACTGAATGAAAATTTTTCCGCCTTTGTCATGTACACGTTTCGTAACCTTCTTCCAGCCTGCTACTTGTGCTTTTGAGTAAATTCCTGGCGTATGAATGTAGCCTACCGCTTCTTTAGAAACTTGCGCACCTTCTGTGATGATCAATCCTGCGGAAGCTCTTTGTTCATAATAGATGCCGTGCAATTCATCCGTTGGGACATTTCCTTCGGTATTAGCTCTACTACGCGTCATTGGCGCCATGATGACACGATTTTTAAGGTGTAAATTTTTAGACGTAAAAGGTTGTAAAAGCGGGACTTTTTTCATGACAATTGTTTTTGCAAAAATACGGTTTACAGCTCACATATTTTTTTCTTTATCTTATTGTAAGCCTGTAGACTATATTTTATTACTTTTAAAAATAATAAAAGACAAACCAAACTACACACCATGGAACTAGCGACTACTTTTCTTAAAAACGCACCTAAAAATTTAGAAATTATTACCCGAGAAAATCCCTTGTATCAGTATGCTCGTGTGATTTCGAACACGCGTTTTGGCAAAATGCCTTTCTGCATTGCGTATTGTGCCGAGGTAGCGCATGTGCAATATTGTATCAATTATTGCCGAGATTATAAATTTCCGTTTCGCATACGTTCTGGTGGACATCAACATGAAGGCATGTGTTCTGCAAATAATGTTATAATCATAGATTTGTCAAAAATTAATCAAATTGAACCTATCTGGGAAGATGAAGAAAAGACAGCGTTTCTAGAGGCTTGGATTCCGGCAGGAAAGCAACTCGGACAGGTATATGATGAATTGGATGATTATGGAAAAACCATTCCTGGTGGCGGTTGCCAATCTGTAAATGTGGGCGGATTGACTCAAGGTGGCGGCTGGGGAACTTCGGTTCGTAAATTTGGACTGACTTGTGATTCTGTCCTTGCTATTGAGATGGTATTGGCGAATGGAGAATTTGTTACCGTAACAAAAAAGAGTCATCCAGAGTTGTTCTGGGCTGTGAGAGGCAGCGGCGGTGGAAACTTCGGTGTTGTTATTCGTTTTAAATTTAAACTAGCTTCTATACTTCCAGTCACAACTAATTTTTCGGTAAGTTGGGAAGATCCTGAGAAAATAAAAGGTGTAATTACCCAATGGGCAACATTGCATGCAACTCAAGGTGGAATTGACACTAATCTTTCTGCAACCTGCACGATGATTAAAGTTAGGGTTAAAAATTCTGAAGTAACACAAAAAAATAATACAGACGAATATACGTATGAGGTACACGGACGCATGGCTGGAAAGTTCTATGGTTCAAAAAATGCGTTAAAGGACTTGTTGTTGAACTATTTTGGCAAATGGTTGAAAGGAAAAATTGATGATGATACGTTTACGGAAATTCCAGAAAATTATTCTGATACTACGTCTAAAAGCAATCAAAATGAATCAACAGCGAATTATGCAGCGAGTCAGCGTACGTTAATTGACAAGATTAATCCACGAATTGCTGCAGGATATCTTAAAGATCAACACGATTCCTGTAAAAAATTAGATTTGACCGTTTTACCCAATAGTGGGCCGAGTTCTACTTGTGATCAACCGCATCCACATAAGATTTCTTCTAGTTTTCCTAAAGATGATGTAAACCATGAAGTGTTGGTGACAGCTATTTATGAATATTTATACAAATCCTGTTATTATGCAGATGCAAATATGTACATGAGTTTTCATTGCATGGGCGGAAAAGTGACTGAAAATGCAGGAACAAATGCCTTTGGATAT
>JBCCLS010000537.1:0-3123 GCA_039026835.1 Bacteroidota bacterium
AATCAAGAAAAACATTTAAAGTTTTTTAGTTCTATTTTATCAAGATATACATTTTTAAGAATGCTTGCATAGTAGTCGCTGTCCTTTTGTTGAAAGATCGCTTTTTTAACTTTTGGCGGTTTGTTTTTGTCTCTCGTGTAGCCTTGTTCGGTTTGTTCTAGCGGGAAAGACAACGATTCAAAAATATCGCCTCCTTTTATATTTTCTGTGGGAATAGGCGCAGGACTCGGCGGCATTTGCTGCTGCTGCTGTTGTTGTTGTTGTTGTTGTTGTTGTTGTTGTTGTTGTTGTTGCGGAGGAGATTGGTTAAAATATGAATCTTTCGGATTAGTTAGATTAGAAAGAATATTAGTGAGTTCTTCGTCATCCTCCAAATAGCGATTGATCAATGCTTTTCGAAATGCTAAATGTTCTTTTTTAGATTTGTTCGATAAAATCTCATCCCAATCATTGGCAATGGTTCTCACGTCATCATTAGCATTTAGTAAATTTCTATATTCGGTATCTATTTGAATGGTAATTGTCAACCGATCTGAAATCAATTCTGTACGATTGAGTCCTAAAATTTGTATGGTAGCACTGGCGCGTTGAATGCTATTTTCGATATATGTATAATGTTCTTTATACATAGGTTCATTCATATAATTTTTTAGGAAAGATTCTGCTTTTTTCGGGATGATCTCGTTCTTTTCCAAATCAAATTCGAAAAACTCACTTGGGTCTTCGTTGCACGGATCAATTAAATACGGATTTTCTCTTTTTAAAATTTCTTGATGCGGCGTTTTCATGGCAGCGCGTTTGCCGTTCACTGGAAACACATTCGATTTAAAACGTTGGCAGCTGTGACATATTAAGTATAAATTTTCCCATTCGTAGGTAAGCCACCAATAATGATCTTCAGAAATATCTTTGCTATCGAATCCTTGTGTATAATTCATTGGGCGATAGCGATGCAAATACGTTTCATAGCCAGGTTTTCCTCTCCGCAATGGTGTTTCGCAAGTAGCACATTTATGATTTTGAAGTTCAGCCAATGCATCCGAAACCTCGCTAGGAATGTATCCCTCAGTAAACGTACGTTGGGCACGCGAGTTTTTGTGCAAACTGTAGAAGTCATTAATTTCTTGTAGCAATAGTTCATACTCTTTTGAGGAAAAGAATCTGGGGCTTTCTATCTTACTTCGATCTATCTGAATCACAGGATGTTAATTTTGAATTTGTCACATTTCTACCTAAAGTACGGGAATATTTCATAAATAGTAAAGAAAAGACAGGAAATACCGTGTTTTTCCCCTAAGATACCTTTGAGAAATTAAAAGTCCTTTTTGAAACTATGCTAACGGAAGTTCATGCGAAAATGCACGCTTCAGTAGTTGAATGTTCAACACGTGTAAATGTGAAAGAAAGTAATTATACAAATCGTGCTTTGACAGCTTTGGCTAATTGTGTAGCAGCATTGTAATTGAAACGAAACCACAATTCAGGTTCAATCAATTCCAGTTCAGAAATTGCCAGTTGGTCAGTATTGTCCCAAATCATATCGACACGCGCATAGATTGGAAATTCAATACACGCTTTGACGGCTGCTTCAGCAAAGTCAATTTCGGCTTGTGTTGGATGATATTCATGAACACTTCCGCCAAAATCATCTTGCACTCTAAAATCGCCCTGTTTGGCTTTTTTTAAAATGGCATGTGTATACGTTCCGTTGATGACCATGAGTGAAATTTCTCCTTTGGTAATAATTTGATGCATGAAAGGCTGCAGCATCATGGCTTCTTCTGCAATGAGCTGTTTGTAAATTGCTTCGTGTTCGTGAATATTTTCAGGATGTAATTTGTACGTATGTCTGGCTGCACCGGAAATACAAGGTTTGACTACAGTTTCTGTCCAACCTACTATTTCGTGAATTTCTGCCAGCGAACGCGTATCACCTTTTTCCATAAAATAGGTGGGCACAATTGCGACGTTTTGCTTTTCTAAATCTTGCAAATAATGTTTGTCAATATTCCAGTGAATCATCTTGGCAGAGTTCAATAGTGTGGTTTGTTGACTTACTTTTTGTAACCAAGGTGCAAATTCGGCAAAGCGATCAAAATAGTCCCAAGTGGTTCTAAAAAGTGCGTATTTTGTCAACTTCCAATCAAAATCAGCATCATCCCAAGACATTCGTTTCACAGTTAAGTCTTCCTTTTCTAACGCTTGTTGTACTAATTGATCTTCGAGTAGTACATTATCAATATATGCGTCGCGTTCTATTGGATTTACATAACGAGGATCGGTTACTATAACAACATCAATGGGTTTCATGCGAAATGATTTAAGCTTTATTGTAAATATGTTTTCACTTTTGATAATGGTTCTATCGCCAAATATAGATTTCCTTGAAATTCTGCGCCACCAGACAAAATACCAATCACAAAACCTTTGGCGTCTATGACAGGAGCGCCACTAAATCCAACGGGATTAAAATCCGTTTTCGATCTTAAAAAGAGTTGTCCTCCTTCATAGGTTTCTGCAGTAGCATAATAGATACGTTGATGACAATCAAAGTCTATATATTCGCAACCAATTATTTCAAATCGTTCCCCATATTTTGCGTCTTTAAAACGAGGTGTCAGCGGAAGAATTGTATTGTTTTTTCCCAGTTTGCATTCCTGAAGAATGATATCAATGTCATTGATTTTCTCCGTAATCAATTTTGTGCCTACAATTGTATCTGTGGATAATTTATCTGTGTTCGGAAAAGCTTTCCAATAGTGTAAAGCGGAGTTGAATTCAGTAGTTTTAATTTCGGGCTCAATCCCCATGGCTTCCCCAAGTAAGTGTTTTGCAGTACACAATAAGGTGTCTTTTTTTGACTTGACTAAAAATGCACTGGCGCCGCTCCCAGAAGCTTCGGCAAATTTGTAGTCATTTCTCAACAGAATCTGAACTGAGTCAATATAATTGGCGTTTTTCCAGTGTATTGTGTTTTCGTTGACTTTATCGTTGTTTTTAAGATTAGATTTACAACTGAAAATTAGTATGTACACTACAATAAAAATAAATATTCTTGCCATACACAAATATAAAAAGCCTGTCGATTAAAACAGACTTTTTGAAAAATATATGTGTTAACAA
>JBCCLS010000538.1:0-3116 GCA_039026835.1 Bacteroidota bacterium
AGACGTCGACCGGCTTCGCCCATCGATCGCTGAAGGCAAGAAAGCCGTCATCGTCGGCGGCGGCTATATCGGCCTCGAAGTGGCCGCCGTCGCGAAATCGCTCGGTCTCGATGTGACCGTGATCGAGACGTTTGACCGGGTACTGATGAAGCTGAATTACAAGGAGTAAGCGTATTCCCAAATCCTGTAAAAAACATTGTAACAATTTCAGGTGTAACTGACATTGAATCAATTGTAGTGACAAATATCAACGGACAACGTGTACTTAATCAAGTATCTAGTGTATCAACTATTGATATGTCTGGTTTACAAACTGGAATTTACTTTGCTAAAATAACTGCATTAGCGGGTTCTAAAACTGTAAAGTTGGTTAAGGAATAAGAAAAAATACAAACCCAATCATATCGTATCAAACGCTATTCTAATGAATAGCGTTTTTTTATGCATATTCCTTTGTAGTTACACAATTATACTGCTTTATACATACCATAAAGTTTATCAATGTATTCTTTTGGTATGCTAATGCCTTATGAATTATTTCTGTAACTATATTATATACTACGCAAAAAACTCATTGTGTTCTATGATACCTAAATAACTTCACATCCAAAACACCATTTTATATGTACATTGGTAGAATACACATCAAAAAGACATCACTTACTAATGATAAGACATGTAAAGTAAGAGAAGTGTATGTTGCTTCTGTAAATATTTTAAGCATGGTGTGCGAAAAATTTGTATTTTAGAGAGTTGCGCAATGTAATATTTCTAAGATAGATTCGCACATAAAACACACGATATGAGGGAACAGCAATCACATCAAAATGAAATGATTCGTACTACCAATGCGAATCAACCATTCATACAAAAAAAATCTCACCAAAAAGAATTTATAAAATCTTCAAACAGTAAGCAAGGGTTTTTACATCAAGAAACCAGTTTTCTTTCGCCTGCATCAACTGCTACATCTTTGGTGCAACGAAAAAAAAATAGCCACCTGCCAGAGGAGCTTCAAACCAATATGGAACAGCTTTTAGGGCACGACTTTTCAAATGTTGACATACAAAAAAACTCGCAACAAGCAGTACAAATGAATGCACGTGCGTTTACGTATGGAGATTCGGTTCATTTTGCACCAAACGAATTCAATCCCAATTCTGACAAAGGAAAAGAACTCATCGGTCACGAATTTGCCCATGTCAAGCAGCAAAGAGAGGGAAAAGTACAACCAACAGTAAGTGCTAAAAAGTTTGATTATAATGATGATACGTCGCTGGAAAAAGAGGCAGATTCTTATGGAAGAAAAGTAGCTAATGGAAACACAACTACAAAAAAAGAGGTTCAGAAATCATACATTGTATTTAGCCAAAGTCCACAAAAAACCATTCAAAAAAGAGAGGTTACATACATCAATTATAACACAGTTGCCAAAGATATTTACGATGCCATTGACGGACCTGGAACTGATGAAGAAAAAGTATACATGGCATTGTCAAAAATGCGAAGAAATCCGGCAGCCATCAATCAGTTGAAATCTGTCTATAAAAAGAATCATAAAAGATCGCTTGTCAATGATATTGAAGGTGACTTTAGTGGTGATGAACTTGCGCATGTACAATCTTTACTAGCTACTGGTGAAACAGTTGATACACGGAAAGAAAAAACCATCAATTACAGTAGTATTGCTGAAAAAATTCACAATGCTATTGACGGACCTGGAACTGATGAAGAAGCGGTGTATGCTGGATTGTTGCAACTAGATAACAATCCTGTTTTAATAGATAAACTCAAAAAAGAATACAAATCAAAATACAAAGTAGACTTGTATGCGGCTATAGTTGGGGATTTTAGTGGCGATGAATTGAATTATGCGTTAGAATTGCTCAAGGACAAAACCAAATACGAGCAGGTAAATGTAAGTAGTAAAACAGAAGCAACAGAAGCGAAGAAAATAATAAAATCAATCAAAGATGATTATGGTATTGACATCAACTCAAAAGCAGGGATTGATGCTATCAAAAAAGACTATCCTGCAGCCCCAAAAGCTGTTTTAGACAATCTTAATACGACAAGTTGGGAATACAAAGAATTGGTAGCTGTAAAAGCGGCATTGGATAGCTTTTCTCCAATATTGGGAAGTAACAGAGCTAGTTCTAAGCGAAAAACAGTTGCACAAGAAGTAACTTCTATCGGAAAAGTAGATCAGGCCATTGATGATGAGGTGTCTCCAGCAGTATTAGACACGGAAACTTTGGGTGAATATTTTGGAAGCTCAAAAAATTTCTCGCTATTTACTTCTGGTACAGAGGCTAAAATTGACTTTAAAACTGTTGAAAAACAGCTTAAGGGAACTACCATACACGAAATATCACATGGATTGATAGAATATACACTCCCAAGTTTTGTGGCAGCAATGACCTATTGGTTGGATGAGAATACAGAAAGTGGAATAGCAGGTGCAGAAAAACCTGTGACAGACTATGGAGAAACAAATGCTTCCGAAGATTTAGCAGAAGCAGTGATGTACTATTTTGTAGACAATGCCAAGCTTTTGAAAGATTGCCCGTTAAGACATCAATTCATAAAAAATGCAATAAAAAATTGGAAATAATGATGCGGCAAGTACTGCTGCTTACTTTGCAGATTTCCTGTACTTTTGTTGTTGGATGTGAATTGTCATCTAAGACAGAAAAAGAAATAAAGAAACAACACCTTATGACTCAAAAGTTTGACAATACAATACTATCTGATTGGTTGAATTTACGAACCACAAAACTTCATGATTTTTCGGAAGAAACTAGTATTGTAGCAAACGTTCAATACGAAGGATTGAAAAATGTAACACGTGTGCACATACCTTCAGATGTTTCTGTCTATTATTTCTTTGATACTTCTGAAACCTGTGTGATGGTTTACATAAATGATAAAATTGCTTTGGAAAATTTATCTGTAACAGCAATTCAAAATCAATACGGAGCTCCACAAGAATTATTAAGATCAAGAGTAGGAAAGCGGGCAACACAGCATGTATATGCGAAAGATGGATTTGCTTTTTCAGTATTAGAAGATACTGTCGTTTTCTTTGAAATCTTTCCCAATTGTGACATAGAAAC
>JBCCLS010000539.1:0-3111 GCA_039026835.1 Bacteroidota bacterium
ACGAAAAATCCCTGCTACACTGCGGAAAAGAAAAACTACTGTTGTGTTTTTTATCGAACTTTCGTTATTTAACCTAAACCTACTTCAATTACTTCCCTTTTCTTGCTTTTGGCTTTGTAACTACGAAATCTTTTAGATAATACGGTTCAAAATACGCCACATCTTCAATGTCGTTTTTTTGGTGTTTTTCTATGGCTATCGGAATCATTTTTTCAGTGGATGGAAAGAAAATTTCATCATAAAAAACTGCATTTTCGTGTGTAATGATGCCTTTGCACTTTTCTGCTCCGTTTCCAATAAAATGTACTTTACCAGCAGCCAAATAAGTGCTAAAAGAAGCTTCTGTAATGATTTCTGCTTGCGTTTCTCGTATTTGGTGATAATTAGTATCAAAAACAGCAGCATAGACTTCCATACGGCGCGCATCAATCATAGGGACAATTACGCCGTCATTGATGCTTATAGCACGTGCCAATACTTCCAAACTCTCAATGGCTAATAAATCAATATCATTAGCAAAACACAAACCTTTAGCAGCCGATACGCCAATACGCAAACCTGTGTACGACCCTGGACCTTTGCCCACAACGACCGCTTCTATATCATCTGCTTCAATACGAGCAGTTTCACACGCCTCTTTTATGAAAACATGCAATTTTTCTGAATGGGAGTAGTTTTTGTCATTTTCTTCTTTGAAGTACAAAATTGCATTATCCTCAGCCAAACATACCGAACAATTGGTCGTTGAGGTTTCTAGATATAATCGTAATGCCATCACCTTTATTTTCTACAAAAATAAATTGTATTTCACCTCAGCACAAAAATTAAATACAAAACTTACTCAATAAGGGCTGCTTTGTTAATTTCAAGTGCTCTTTTGGTGACTTCTTTGGCATAACCTATAATTTGAGAGCCCGCAAATATTAAAACTCCAAATAATATAATATAAATGCTAAGCCACAGAGCGACGTTTTCCGTTTCGGGTAGTGAATCGTAGGTGATGTAAGTAATAATAGCATAAAATCCAATATAAATCAGTAGGTTGAAGGCACCAAAAATATTTTTATACACCATTTGCTTCATTCCAATTTGCGCATAGCAAATCACGTTTTCTTTGAGTATTTTATTGATACTTTTTTCTAAGTAAATTTTGTAGCCTTGAATTCCTATGGTTCGCTGATAATGGTAGCCTACAAAGCCTAATATTAGCGCCGTAATGATCGGTAAAAATTTAATATATACAATTCCTTTGGTGAGCACAAAGAATAGAAAACCACCAATGACGATCAAAGCAGTATTTAAATACTGATGTTGATTTCGTATAAACTGCTCTATTTTTTCATTTGTCAGTTTGTATTCTTCCACTAAAATTTCAATTTTGTCCATAAGAGTTGTTTTTCTTTACAGCTTTTCTAATCAATTTTGGTAGTTAAATTTACTTATAAAAAACAAAAAGCATCAATTTTTGTGTGTATTGATGCTTTTGTATGTTGTGTATATCGTTTTTAGTTGATATCCGTCAGTGGTAAACCAAAATAGAATTCCAATATTTTTAAGCGGAAAATGTAATCATATTTGGTACGAACTACATCTGACTCTGCACTTTCCAAACGTTGTTTTGACTGACTAAAGTCAAACGAATTCATCATACCCTCATTGAAACGCTCCGTAGAATATTTGTGTGCTTCTCTTCGTGCAACTAACGTTTTTTCAGCAGCTTCGTATGCTTTTAACGCACCTCTTGTATCGTTGTATGCCTGATTTACTGTGGCTTCCAAATCAATTTTTGTTTGCTCCAGATTGTACTTAGCGCGCTCAATATTTACTTTGGAACGGCGCACACTGTTTCTAGATCTAAATCCATTTAAAATTGGAATGTTTAACTGAAATCCAAAAGAATGGTTTCTGTTGTCAGATACCTGTATAAAAAAGGGATCTGTAGAAAACAATTCACTATTAAATACTGTTGTACTAAATCCATAAAATCCTGAAAGCGTTGGCAATAATGCGCCTTTTGCAATTTTTAAATCGTATTCAGCCAATTCAATGTTTGTTTGTGATATTTTTACATCATTACGCACTTCCAACGATTTTTCAAAAATTTGTCGCGGTGTGTTGTTCATAATGGTTGTTGTGGGAATCATATAATCGCCTTCAGCTATGTCAAAATTATCATAGTCATTTAACAATAATAGCTGTGCTAATGATATTTTGGAGAGACGCAAATTGTTTTCTGCATTGACAATTTGTTGCTCTTGTGTTGCCGCATTTGCTTCAATTTCTAAAGCATCACCACGTGGTACAACACCTTCTTTTACCAATTCGTTGGTACGTTTTAATTCGCCTGTAGTTACATCGTACTGTGCGCGCAATACTTTTAATGACTCTTTGTTAAATAGGATTTGTAAAAATGCCTGTACTACTTGCAATGATGTATTGTCTTTGATGTCATCTAGTTGATATTGATTTGCTAGCAATGCCAAGTTTGCTCTGTGCAATCTGTTGATATTTTGCAGACCATTAAAGAGATCTAAACCAACATTTAGCGCGCCTCGCGAGTTTTGCTGTGTCGCTGTTACAATTTCCCCTGTTAATGGGTTCTGGCTCAAACCAATATTCCAAGAGTGTGATGCAGAAATACTAGCGGTTGGCAAAAAGTTTCCGATAGCATCGCTTTTGTCCACTTCTGAACTCTTTCGATCGAGTTGTGATTGCTTGATGGCAATGTTATTTTCCAAAGCATAGTCAACACATTCTTTGAGTGTCCACTTTTTTTGTGCGGAAGCTGTTGCCACAAATCCAACTACCAGCAGTGTAATGATATATATTTTTTTCATGTATTCGTACTAATTTTCGGTGTTATTGGTTTGCTTCTCCTTCTTCTTCGCTTTCGCCGTCTTCTCCTGTATTTTGTTGGCTGTCTTTTTTAATGGCGAATTTGTTCCAGATTTTGATTTTATCTTCTTCTTTTAATCCTGATTTGATTTCGATATTTTTTCCATCTGAAATGCCCACTTCTATGAATCGTTTCTCAAATTTTTGTTCTCCTGTTTCAATTTCTACGTATGGCTTATCGTCATTTTCAGCATCAAATCTAAGCAATCCTTCGTC
>JBCCLS010000540.1:0-3110 GCA_039026835.1 Bacteroidota bacterium
ATACAAGTCTAAAGTAGACATGAACGATGGTTAAACTTGAATCTTTCTTCTTGCGTTCAAAAAATTCATTTTGATAGCGCTCGCGATATCTAAAATTACGATACTGAATAGCTTTGTCTGTAAATACTTTAAATGCTTCAGATACGTTTGGATTGTCTTTTAAAAATTTTTGTTGCTTTGCTAATTTGATGTCTTGCAACGAATCAATTTTGTTAAGAAATGCTTCACTATTTAACTTTGTGTATTCATAAACAGGTCGTTCATGACTCGCATTCAACAAAAATAATTCAATATAAAAGTTGTTTTTCTCAGCACCTTTTCCCGTAAAAAATAGTGATTCATCAAACTTGTAGGTATTCAATCGAAGCAACAAACTGTCACCTTTTTCCAAATAAATATATTGGTATTCTGGATAATGATAAAACTTGTAGAGTCCGTCTTTGTGGTTTTTAAATCTCCCCATAAAACGGTTCTTATCGTCTAGTTTTAAAGAGTCTACAAATTCTCCCTTGTGATATAATACGACATAATCATCTACTGGATTGATAATTTCTCCACCAAAATATACCACATCTTCTGTGGTTTTATTTTGAGAGTCATTACAACCTAGGCAAATAAAAATAAGTAATAACGGGGTAAAATACTTCATAGCAATTTGGTGACCTCTATCCGATTTTAACAAAACTAATTATCACAAATCCAACAGGCTGTTAACAGGCTGTTAAAAATAGCAGTTAAAACGTTAAGACTGACCGAGTAAAATTTGATGTAAATTTTAATAATATTCAATCTAATTCTTACTTTTGCGCAATATATAAAAAAGTTTAAAAACGAAAAAAATGTTATCTGTATCTAATCTATCTGTGCAATTTGGAAAACGTGTCTTATTTGACGAAGTAAATACCACATTTACCACAGGAAACTGTTATGGTGTCATCGGAGCAAATGGCGCTGGTAAATCCACTTTTTTAAAAATACTATCAGGGAAGATGGAGCCTACTTCTGGGCACGTGCATTTAGAGCCTGGCAAACGTATGTCTGTTTTAGAGCAAAACCACTTTGCGTATGATGAGCTTCCAGTATTGGAAACGGTAATTATGGGAAATAAGCCGTTGTACGCCATTAAGAAAGAAATGGACGAAATTTACGCTAAGCCAGATTTTTCAGATAAAGATGGCGAGCGCGTAGGAGAGTTGCAGGTAGAATTTGAAGAAATGAACGGATGGAATGCCGATTCGGATGCAGCCGCTTTGTTGTCTAACTTGGGAATTCCAGAAGCAAGTCACTACTCGTTGATGAATGAGTTGGATGGAAAACAGAAAGTCCGTGTCTTGTTAGCGCAAGCACTTTTTGGAAATCCTGATGTATTAATTATGGATGAGCCTACGAACGACTTAGACTTTGAAACCATTGCTTGGTTGGAACATTTCCTAGCAAATTATGATAACTGTGTGATTGTGGTTTCGCACGACCGTCACTTTTTAGATGCAGTATGTACACACATCTCTGATATAGATTTCGCTAAAATTAATCACTACAGTGGAAACTATACGTTCTGGTACGAAAGTAGTCAGTTGGCTGCAAGACAGCGCGCTCAGCAAAACAAAAAAGCAGAAGAAAAAGCCAAAGAATTACAGGAATTCATTCAGCGATTCAGTGCCAATGTTGCAAAGTCAAAACAAGCGACTTCTCGTAAAAAAATGTTGGAGCGCTTGAAAGTAGAAGATATCAAACCATCAAGTCGTCGTTATCCTGCGATTATTTTTGAGCGTGATCGCGAAGCAGGAGATCAAATTTTAAATATTGAAGGTCTCAAAGCTGTCGCAGATGGCGAAGTACTTTTTCAAAATGTAGACATCAACTTGGCAAAAGGCGATAAAGTAGCTGTTATCTCTAAAAACTCCAGAGCAACCACTGCTTTTTACCAAATTATTAATGGAAAAATGGACGCTGACGCGGGAACGTTCAAATGGGGCGTTACGACTTCACAATCGTATTTGCCGGTTGACAACTCAGAATACTTTGACAACGATTTAACCTTGGTAGATTGGTTACGTCAATGGGCAACGACCGAAGAAGAAAGAGAAGAAGTATACGTACGTGGATTTTTAGGGAAAATGATTTTCAGTGGAGAAGAAGCCTTAAAAACGGCGCGAGTTCTTTCAGGAGGTGAAAAAGTACGTTGTATGTTGTCGCGTATGATGATGACAAGAGCAAACATCCTAATGTTGGATGAACCTACAAACCACTTGGATTTGGAAAGTATTACCGCATTCAACAATTCGCTGAAAAACTTCAAAGGAACGGTTTTATTCACAACGCATGATCATGAGTTTGCACAAACTGTTGCTAACAGAATCATTGAATTAACACCAACAGGCGTTATTGACAGATACTTGACCTTTGACGATTATATGGGCGACAAAAAAATCAAGGAACAACGTGAAAAAATGTATGCGGTAGAAGCATAATTCTTTTCATTCAAAATATAAAAAAGGCTGTCTAAAAAGTACAAATTTCGTTAAGCTGAATTTGATTCAACATCAAGCGCAGAATGACGATTTTATTAACTTTTTAGACAGTCTTTCTTTCTTGTATTTACAAACAATTACAATCGCTTCCTTCGTCTAACGTTGGTTCTACATCGCACTGATCACAGGAATATGTTTCTTCAGGTGGCGTGCAGCCTACTGTACAAAAAACAGTACATAAATTAGATGTTCTCGTTCCTCCTGTGAGTTCATTGGAAGAAAGTTTAGAAATAGTTCTTTTCGATAAGCTCAATGATTTTAAATTTTTCTTTTTCATAATTAAAACAATTTTCTTTTTTTGTGTAAAATTATGAAATAAGCAGGAAGAGAAGCGTTAAGAGATTCTCAAACTATTCAGAAATATCTGTAAAATTATCTTAATAAAAAGATGATGAAGTGGGAAGTAATTACGGCAATCTGCAAATTCCGCTGTAACATTTGTATGGATACTCGCATGGTTTTTCGTCCGTACAAAAACGAGGCAAACCGCCTACAATATTGCGTTGCCCTTTTTTTTCAATAAAACTAAATCCGTCAAGATTTGAAATTTTATCTAACATAGTTTTCTTTTTTTCATGA
>JBCCLS010000541.1:0-3095 GCA_039026835.1 Bacteroidota bacterium
GAAATAGATACAATGCTTAGCCCTTTGGATTCTGTTAAATACTATAAGCACTGTATCTATTTCACCCCGCCAACTGAATATACGCATGGGTTTTGGGGTGTTCATCACTATTTTGATGGAGTCATTGTCCCACAATCTGGAAATGCAATTGCAGATTGTGTGCCCAATTGCCAGCCTTCTACAATTGCAGGAATGTGTTCTGCTGCCCATTCCACAGCTAGCGGACGTCCATTATTCAGTACCAATACAATATTTTTATTCACAGCATACACAGCTTCAAGCAATTCTTGTTGCAAACCTGGCAAGTCCAAATTGGTTCTACTTCTACCTTCACCACTTTGGAAACCGTGTTCGCCTAACACCATGACAACGACATCTGCTGTTTTCGCTATTTGCACAGCTTCGTCCATGCCATCTCGATTGGTAGTGTTGACTACAACTTCCTCGATAAATGCTGTATGTCCATCTACCAAATCAACCCCTTTTTTATGTGTTAAAGAATTGCCTGTGTATTTTTCCATTCCTTCTAAAACGGAAACTGCTGTATGATCATCTGAGGCAATACGCCAACTTCCTAATGGACTATTTTTGTCGGCAGCAAGTGGCCCGATCAATGCTATTTTTTGTCCTTTTTTCTTTAATGGAAGTAAGTTGCCTTCGTTTTTAAGTAATACGATCGATTTTTTAGCCATATCTAGTACAGCTTCATGATGTTCTGCTTTCCCGATGACTGCTTTTTCATTTTCAGGATCGCAGTATATATATGGATTGTCAAACAATCCCAATTCAAATTTTACTTTTAAAATTCTACGTACGGCATCATCAATAATTTGTTCGTCTACGATGCCTTCTTCAACTAACTTTACCAATTCGCGAATGTATACATAGCCTTCCATATCGAGATCAGAACCTGCTTTGGAGGCAATAATTGCTGCTTCTCGTTTGTCTTTGGCATGTCCCCAAAAAATAAGTTCATTGATAGACGCCCAATCGGAAACCACAAAACCTTCAAAATTCCAGACGCCTTTTAAAATATCTCTTTGTAAAAATTCACTTCCAGTTACGGGAACACCATTCAACTCATTAAACGAATTCATAAACGTTTTTACGCCGCTATCGGCCGCCGCTTTGAATGGAGGAAGTACAGTATTATATAAGGTAGACGTTCCAATGTCAACACTGTTGTATTCTTTTCCAGCTTCTGAAAATCCATACGCAGCAAAATGTTTGGCACAGGCTGCAATCGAGTGTTTATCTGTTAAATCGTCTCCTTGAAATCCTTGTACACGAGCGCGGGCAATTTTACTTCCCAAATACGGATCTTCTCCGCCACCTTCCATGACACGTCCCCAGCGAGGATCTCTCGAAATGTCCACCATTGGTGCAAACGTCCAATTAATTCCCGCAGCAGATGCTTCTGTAGCCGCGACACGAGCTGATTTTTCAATAGCTTCTACATCCCAACTTGCAGATTCGGCAAGCGGAATTGGACTCAAGGTTTTGTATCCGTGAATCACATCAAATCCAATTAAAAGTGGGATTCCTAAACGCGTTTCTTCTACGGCAATGCGTTGTACTTCTTTTACATTTCGCGCACCGCGAACACTCAACATTGCTCCAACCCAACCTTTTCGTAAATGTTCGTATTTTAATTTGGCAGAACCTGCTTCTGGTGTTGGACCTGTAACATCCCAAAACCCGTTGTATAAATTCATTTGACCTACTTTTTCTTCTAAGGTCATTTTTTGTAATAAAGAATCTACGCGTTCTTCAACAGGTATTATTTTTAAAACTTCCATGTTTGATTCACTTTTTTTGTTTATCACAAATCCAAAAAAACTAAACATCATTACTGCTGCTATCATTAATTTATGGCTTCGTCTAATCATTGGTATTTAGTATTTGAATTGTATATGTAAAAGTATAATATAATAGGTTGTTTGATTGTACATAAATAATCAAAACTTGATATTTTTTTGCATCTAAAAGCTAAATATGACTTAAAAATGACAAAATAGTATTAAAGGACTTTTTGAATACCGTTAAATTCCGCTCGGAATTCACTTGGAGTTGTTTTCTTTATTTTTTTGAACATTCTATTGAAATGTGCCAAGTTGTTAAATCCACATTTATAGGCAATTTCTCCGACGCTCATATCGGTTTCTAATAAGAAGCGAGTCGCGTAACTTACGCGTGTACTGTTGGTAAAAGAGATAAAAGTTTTTCCAGTTCGACTCTTAATAAATCGGTTGAAAGAAACAGGCGTCATGTTGATTAATGCTGAAATTTCATCTAGTGTAATCTTGCGCTGAAAGTTATTTTGAATGTATTCATAAATCTTTTTAATCTTATCGCTGTTCTCAAATTCGTTATAATTTGAAAAAGAAGTAGATAACAATTTTTGATTTCGTGAATTTGATAAATCTTGCAAAATGGAAATAAATTCTAAAAAGTAGTCAATCCCTGATATTTTGGGAAGTTCAAGCAATCTAGGCATAACTTCTTCTGTAATTTTTTCAGAAAATAAGATTCCATGGATCGATCTGTTTAACATATCTTTAATAGGCTTAAACACTCTGCGTGATAATAGCTTTTCGTCCAACAAGTCATTATGTATGTGAATGGTGACCTCGTGAATTTCTTTATTCTTGCAATTATGAAGTTCCCAACAGTGTGGTAAATTTGGACCCACAAGTACCAACTCATATTTTCCAATCTCTTCCATGTGATCACCAATGACTCTTCGTACGCCATCACCGTTGTAAATAAAGTTTAATTCGTATTCTGGATGAAAATGTAGCGGGAAATCAAAATCGTCCTTCACTCTATAATAAACAAGAAAACTATCGGCTTGCGATAACTGTGTAATCTCTCTGTGAATCTTTTTTTGCATAAATCTATTGATCTTATTTTAACACAATTTTAAAAAAAATATATTGACATTTGATAAAATTGTATTAAACATTTGTTAATATTGAGTATACATTTGTGCAAATAAAATGATTTTTTGTTTAAAAAGATGAAAATAATACAATGTGTTTATTTACTTTTTAATAAAAAAGAACTTAAAAAATGCTTTTTATCTAACAAATAGC
>JBCCLS010000542.1:0-3095 GCA_039026835.1 Bacteroidota bacterium
CAATTAATACACTTTTGAATTTACTAAGGTTTTTCAGCGTAATTCCTGTTCCGCGTACAACGGCACGCAATGGATCTTCGGCAATATACACTGGTAAATCTGTTTTTTGTGACAGACGCTTGTCCAAGCCACGTAACATAGATCCACCACCGGCAAGATAAATTCCTGTGTTGTAAATATCAGCTGCCAATTCTGGTGGTGTTTGGGATAATGTTTCCATCACTGCATCTTCAATACGTAAGATAGATTTATCCAACGCTTTGGCAACTTCACGATAGGAAATTTGTACCTGCTTTGGTTTTCCCGTTAATAAGTCACGTCCTTGTACGGACATTTCTTCTGGCGGAACTTCCAAATCTTCTGTGGCTGCCCCGATTTGAATTTTTATTTTTTCTGCGGTACGTTCCCCAACATATAAGTTGTGTTGTGTACGCATGTAGTATACAATATCGTTGGTAAATACATCACCTGCTACTTTAACTGATTTGTCACAGACAATTCCGCCCAAAGCGATCACCGCAATTTCTGTAGTTCCACCACCGATATCCACAATCATGTTTCCTTTTGGTTGCATGATATCGACACCGATACCAATGGCAGCTGCCATTGGCTCGTGTATCAAATAAACTTCTTTTCCATTAACACGTTCTGCCGATTCTTTTACGGCGCGCATTTCCACTTCTGTGATCCCTGATGGAATACAAATAACCATACGTAATGAAGGTGGAAATATTTTCTTTTTAAGTGCTGGAATATTTTTTATGAACAGACTTATCATTTTTTCAGAAGCATCAAAATCTGCAATCACGCCGTCTTTTAACGGACGAATGGTTTTGATGTTCTCATGGGTTTTTCCCTGCATACGCGCAGCTTCTTGACCGACAGCAATGATTTTGTTAGACATACGGTCTCTGGCAACAATGGATGGACTGTCCACAACGACTTTATCATTGTGAATAATTAAGGTATTAGCTGTTCCTAAATCTATCGCTATTTCCTCGGTTAAGAAATCAAAAAATCCCATGTGTTATGTATGCTGTTAGAGTGTGTTTTGTAATTCAGTGCTAGTGACTTACAAAGTTATAAAAAATTTATACCAATTTAATTATAAAATGATGTTTTGGTATTAGTGTTTAAAGTGTCTTGTGCCTGTAAATACCATCGCAATTTCATTTGCATTACAATAATCAATACTTAATTGATCTTTGATAGAACCGCCTGGCTGAATTACTGCCTTGATTCCCGCCTTATCTGCAATTTCTACACAGTCAGGAAACGGGAAGAAAGCATCACTTGCCATGACCGCTCCGTCTAAATCAAATTTAAAGCTATTTGCTTTTATAATGGATTGATTTAATGCGTCTACACGACTTGTTTGTCCAGTTCCGCTTGCACACAATTGTTTGTCTTTTACCAAAACAATGGTATTTGATTTTGTGTGTTTGCAAATTTTAGAAGCAAATAGTAAATCTTCTAACTGCGAATCTGTTGGTTTATTGTTAGTTGGATATGTTAAATCTTCTATCGAATCTGTCTTGGCGTCCTTATCTTGAACCAATGCTCCATTTAAACACGTACGTACTTGTGTTTGTGGCAATTCAACTTCGTTTTGAATTAAGATGATTCTGTTTTTCTTTCCTTTTAAAACCGCTAAAGCATCTTCGTCGTATGAAGGTGCAATGACTACTTCACAGAAGAGTTTGTGAATTTCTTCTGCTGTTGCTTTGTCAATTGTTGTATTAGCAATTAAAATTCCACCAAAAGCAGAAACAGGATCACCTGCTAAGGCATCTACATAGGCTTGATGAATGGTTGCACGTGTGGCAAATCCGCAGGCATTGTTGTGTTTTAAAATAGCAAACGTTGGATCGTCGTTGGTAAACTCATTCATTAAGTTTACGGCAGCATCAACATCAAGTAGGTTGTTGTAGCTTAGTTCTTTTCCGTGTAACTTTTCAAACATGTCGTCAAAGTTTCCAAAGAAGAATCCGCGTTGGTGAGGATTTTCTCCGTAACGCAGTACTTTTCCTTTTGTTTCGCTGATTTTCAACGAAGGAATGGCATGATCTTGATTGAAATAGTTAAAAATTGCGGTATCGTAATGTGAAGATACATTGAATGCTTTCGCCGCAAAGGCTTTTCTATCAGTTAACGAAAAAGTGCCTTCTTGCGTTTCCAACAAGTGTAAAAAGCTTTCGTAATCGTCTACTGAAGAAACACACATGACATCTGCAAAGTTTTTTGCAGCGGCACGGATTAATGAGATGCCTCCAATGTCAATCTTTTCAATAATATCTTGCTCGCTTGCGCCAGAAGCCACTGTTTTTTCAAATGGATATAAATCTACAATTACAATGTCTAGCTGTGGAATTTCGTATTGTGCCAATTCGGCTGCATCACTTTCATTGTTTTGACGATTTAAAATACCGCCAAATACTTTTGGATGTAATGTTTTGACGCGTCCTCCTAAAATTGAAGGGTAAGAAGTAACATCTTCTACAGGAATTACAGGAATACCTAGATTTTTAATGAATTTTTCTGTGCCACCTGTGGAGTAGATTGTGATACCGAGCGCGTGTAATTTTTCTACAATCGGTGCTAAACCGTCTTTGCTAAATACCGAGATTAAAGCGGATGTTGCTTGTTTTTGGGAATCCATTCGAATTGAGTTGTTTAATTGTGTTGTGTGAAGCTGCAAAAGTAATAATTAACACGAAAAAAACAGGCTCTTCTTCAAATATTTAGTGGAGATTTTTAAGATGTTTTGGTATTGAATTGTGGAATGGTAAAATTGGGTTAAAAAAAGATATACATTTTCAATCATTTTCGTATTCAGTTTGATGTGGCGGATACTCTATTTTTATACGTTGAATGATTTCATCTCTATCTTGTGCCCATTCAGGATAGTCAGACCAATTTTCTACTGCTTTAAAATAAATGACTCTACTAATTTTCCCGACTAAGAGTTCTGCTTCAATTGTAATTTCTTTCCATTCGTTATCAATTTTTTGTTGATACGAAAAATCATCTCTGCCTAACGATCGCGTTCTCCAACCGCGTTTATTTTCTTTAGCACATCTAAATTTGTAGATTAC
>JBCCLS010000543.1:0-3089 GCA_039026835.1 Bacteroidota bacterium
CAAAAACTCTAAATGAATTTCCATCACGATTATAAACAAAAAACATTTTGCTTAAGTTTTCTTTTGTAACTAGTATACTTTCTATTGTCCTTGATGCTGATATGTATTCGACATGAATTGCTTGAAAATTATTCATTTTTTAAATATGGTTTGAAAGTGATAATCTAAAAACTCTTTTTTTGGCAGAAATCTTTCTGGCTTTACTATATTTTGATTATGATATTTAATAAAAAAGTCCTTGACTGCTTTATCTTCTGAAAACTCATCAAAGAGTTTAGATACCTTAATCTTGAAGTCTGGAGTTATTGTCATAAAGCCTTTATCAAAAGCTTTATCATGGATTGAATTCAAACACAATCCGTTGTGCGGGTTTATCCTGTTTTTGACATCTTTGGACCAAGGTTTTATATGACTAGCAATTAAAAAATCTGGTATAGAAAGTCCAGTAATACAACATTTTGAATTGTATGAAGATAAAATCACGCTTCTAAAAAAAGCTTGATTTACTCTTGACTTAATAGTTGTTTCTATTTCTTTTCCTAAAGGTATATTTTCTAAGTGAACTTCTTGAATTTCTTTGTTTTGAAATTTTGCGATCAATTTTTCACTCTCAAAAGCTAATTTCTCCCAATTTCCATTAAAATCATTCCAAATATCTTCTTCAAGTTTGCTACCATTTACTAAACCCGTAATTCCTTTCTTTCTTAACTCTGGATCTAATCTACCAAAATTACCTATTTTCATATTTAAGGCTGATGGTGATCTTCCTATTATATTGGCGTATTTAATAATTAGTGGATGTGTTTTACTGCTACTTTTAAAAGGTATTTTACAATACACATTAAAAGCAATAATCGTTTCTTCTCGAGTCCAATTTCTCCTCGCCATTATACAACTTTGATTTATTATCTTACCAAGTTATCAAAAAAACTTTGTATCCTCAACTAATAGAGCATATCTATCTCCCAAACCTAGACTTCCCATCAAACCACCACTTCACCCGCACACCAATCTCCGTAAAAGTAAACCCTGCTGCAGTAGCAGAAGCAATATTACTACGCGTACCAAATATATTCGCCAAACAACGATCAGAAAATTTATAGCCCAATTTTCCCTGAAAACGATACGTACTTTGACTTTCTTGATCTTCGATGTATTGCAAGCCTGTTGCAGCTGTGAGTTCGTAAAACCATTCGCTAGGTTTGGTAATGTTTTCATCTTTAATCAAATTGAGAAAGACTTCTCCTGCGTTGAATCGCTCTGGACTGAAATAAATGGTTGGGACTTGATTTTCAAAAGTGATGTACTGATAATTCAACCCGACTTTTAAAGAGGGTTTGCTTAATATATTGTAATATAACGATGTAAATAATAAATGTCGAGAGTTATCATCGTTTTGAGCTGTGTAGTAATATTGCGTAAACCAACCCAAATTGAAATTGGTACTCACATTATAATTCGCATAAAAGTTATTCATCACAATCTCACGATCCAGTAGATCTGCATTAAAACTCTGCAATTCACGTTTATAACCAATATCTAAGGTTTGTAGTTTCAACGGTTTCAAATTAAGCGAAACATCCGCTAGTAATTGTGTATAATCAGTGGTTTCAGCGCTTGCAGACGTAACACCAAACACTCCTTTAAAAATTACATTTGGAGCTAGCTGATATGCCAAACCAGCCGAAGCTGCATGCGAGGTTGCTTTGTTATTGGTCACCGAATTATTAGTAGTTCTGTAGGTATAATTTCCGAGAAGTTTCAAACGTGTCGAAAACGGATATTCCACCGTGTTATCCACCAAAAACGCTTTGTTATCACCATTGTCAAATGTATACGAGGCTTTTCCATCATAAAACCCCGAAAACTTCGTGTCAAGCTCTTTTATAAAGTTTATCGCATCTTTCTGATTGTTGTAAAATATCAGCGTTTTTTCTGCGGCAGCGTAGGCATCATCATAACGTCCGAGTGCTTTTAATACGTTCGCTTTTCCTAGATTTCCATCAAAAGACGTGGAATCATTTGCTAAAATTTGATTGTAATCTGCTAAACTTTTTGTGAAGTTACTTTTATATACATTTAAGGTAGCTCGTAAGGCTAAAATCCAGTTTTCGTTGGGTTCTACAGCAATAATTTCATCAATTAAGGTTTTCGCCTGTTTGTATTTTTTATTCCAAATTAACGCCTGAATATAACGTTCGGTCGTTTGCTGTGTGACTGTAGCACTGACAGTTTCATCCAAACGATCATAAGCAGTTTGCGCTGTCTGCAATGCTTTTTTCTCCTTCCCTTTCAAGTGATACACCAATGCCAAACCGTTCAATGCAGAAATAGTGCCTTCGTAGTTTTTGGCATTATCAAATAGTGTTGTATAAGTGGTTTCCGCCTGATCAAATTCGCCCATAATCAAGTACAAATTTGCCAAATTCAATAGCGTGTCTTTATCATTCGCGAAAAGCGACAAACATTCTTTCAACAACCTTTCCGCTTCAGGATATTGCTGCAATTGCTGTTTTTGATAGGCGTAACCCAAATAGATATACTTTTTAGAGGTCATCGCATTTGGGTTTTCTGGCGACACTTTCAATGCTTTATTCACATAGGTTAATGCTTCGGGATAGTCTTTTAAGTTCGATAGTGTATTCGCAAATCCTAATAAAGCGGGAAAACTTGTAGCATCTTCTGTGACTAATTTTTGGTAGTACGCTTTCGCGAGATTATACTCTTGGTTCCATAATAAAGATTCGCCGTAATTCAACTTTACTTCAAAATCGTTTGGATAATCGTTTAATAAATTGGTGAAGATCATTTTGGCTTTCGCCGAATTGCCATTCAGACCCACAGCACGACCATAACACAAGCGTGCTGTTTTATTGGTTGGATATTCTTTTAAAATCGTTTGAAAGAAGGTTTCTGCCGCTTGATACTTTCCGTTTTCTAAATACGAAAAACCTTCTTGCATGTTTTGGGCAACACTGAAAAAAGATAGGAATAAAAGTGAAAAAAGTAGGATATATTTTGTGTTCATGTACTTGATTTTTGACAATTGTAAGTTAAGCATAAGCTTCCAAACATTCGTCGCAAGAAAA
>JBCCLS010000544.1:0-3088 GCA_039026835.1 Bacteroidota bacterium
TGTGAATTTAGGCTACCAAACCATCAGTTTTGATGCACCATCACACGGAAAGTTGAAAGGAAATGAGTCCTCTTTACTCGAATTTATTGCTTCTATTCATGAACTAGACAAACAACACGGTCCGTTTGAGTTTGCTATCGGACATAGTTTGGGTGGCATGTCTTTGTTAAATGCCATTCACGATGGAATGCAGGTTCAAAAATTAGTCACGATCGGTGCTGCAGATATTATTTCGGATATTATTACAAATTTTATCAAAGCGTTGACACTAAAACCTGTGGTCGCTACCAAAATGAAAGCAATTTTAGATGATTTGTTTGGAAGCGATATTAATGAAATTTCTGCTAGTTATTCTGCTAAAAACGTAACCAATCCCACATTAGTGGTGCACGACGAAAATGACGCAGATGTAGAAGTCAGCTGCGCGTATTCTATTCATAAAGCGTTGCTAAATGGCAATATTCACATTACAAAAGGACTGGGACATCGCCGCATTTTAGGCAATCAGGAAGTGATTGAGAAAATTGCAACATTTTTAATAGAAGAATAGAGTGTTGTATGAAGTCTGAGACTTCATATAACGACGACTTGAAAACTTTATGTAGCAAAAAAATGTTGTACAAATAGTTGTATGAAGTCTCAGACTTCATACAACTATCCAATAAGATGTATTTCTGAAAAGTTTTTAACCACAACAAAAGTACCTGATTTGTCTTTTTTTACTTTGGATAACGGTACTTTTTCATTGTCTAACTGGAATTCTTTTACCTTAAATGGCAATCCGTGAATATTCAACTTAAAGCTTTCGTATTTGGTAATGTATTTTCCTTCTTTATGCTGCTGCAGAATTAACTCCTTTGGCTTTCCGGTTACTTTAAACGTTCGTAAACTGTAACGTCCTTTTGTATAATCGTATCCGTCATGGGCGTCGTCAAATAATTGGGAACGCTCTTTTCCTTGTTTATAGTAAATATCTAAGGTGACTTCTCTAATCTCTTTTTCACCGACATATTGTTGTACTGGATATTTTGGAATCACGGCTCCTGCTTTTACGAAAATTGGCATGCTATCAATTTCAGCATCTACCCATTTTTCTTTTCCACCTTCTACCAATTCATCTGTCCAGTAATTGTACCATTGTCCGCGTGGAATGTACATTCGACGACCTTTGCTGTTTGGCTCCTGAATTGGACATACCAAAATATCATCTCCAAAAATAAACTCGTCCGTACGGTAATGCGTTTGATTGTCTTCTTGATCAAACATTACGAGCGATTTTAACAATGGTGTTCCATGATCAACCAAATTCCAAAACGCAGTGTATAAATATGGTAGTAATTGATAACGCAATTCTACAAATTTACGCACCACATCTGTGACATCTTCATCAAAAGCCCACGGTTCTTGATCGCCATGATCGCCCGAAGAATGCACTCTACAAAACGGATGAAAAATTCCTAATTGAATCCAACGTGTAAATAGTTCTCCTTGCGGTTGTTCTGCAAATCCACCAATATCACTTCCCACAAAAGAAAAACCTGACATTGCCATACGTTGTGCTTGTACGTTGGCAATCCATAAATGTTCCCAAGTTGCGACGTTGTCACCTGTCCACGTTGAGGTATAGCGTTGTGTTCCAGAATAGGCAGAACGCGTAATAACAAACGGACGTTTTGGGTAACGGAATTTCTTCAGTCCTTGATACGTAGCACGCGCCATTTGCATGCCGTATACATTGTGTGCTTTTCTGTGACTGCAAGGATTTCCATCATAATCGTGACGTACATCGTCTGGGAATGTTTTGTTTGGCACTTCCATCACGGCTGGTTCGTTCATATCGTTCCAAACACCTTTGATCCCTACTTCTTCAATGAGTTCTTTGAACAAGCCTGACCACCAATCGCGCACTTCTTGACGCGTAAAATCTGGGAAGTAACATTCGCCTGGCCACACTTTACCTTTCATGTACGGTCCGTCAGCACGTTTACAGAAATAATCTTTGTCCAGTGCTTCTTTAAATACACTGTAATCTTTATCTATTTTGATTCCGGGATCAATAATTGCAACGGTTTTAAAACCATCTTCTTCCAGTTCTTTGACCATGCGTTTTGGATCCGGAAAGTATTCTTTATTCCAAGTAAAACAGCGAAAACCATCCATGTAATCAATGTCTAAATAAATTGCATCACATGGAATTTTTAAGTCTCTAAACTTTTTTGTGATGGCTTTTACTTCACTTTCTGGATAGTAACTCCATTTGCATTGATGGTATCCCAAAGCCCATAACGGCGGCAACTGATGCGGTTTTCCTGTTAAGTCCGTATAACTTTCTACAACATCCTGCATTTTAGGTCCGTAGAAAAAATAGTAGTTCATTTCGCCACCTTGCGCCCAAAAACTCGTCACATTTCTGCGTTCATGTGCAAAGTCAAAATAACTTCTAAAGGTATTGTCAAAAAAGATTCCGTAGGATTTTCCATGATGCAATCCTGTGTAGAACGGAATGGCTTTGTAAATTGGGTCGGTATGTCGTCCGTACGCATACGAATCTGTCACCCAGTTTTGAAAACGTTTTCCTTTTAAGTTCAAATGTTCTGGCTTATCGCCCAATCCAAAGTAACTTTCGCGCTCGTTGACGGTTTTACTCATTTTTACGATGTTTCCACCGTATTCGTAACTTTCTTCCCAGTGAAAGCCTAATTCATCTTCATTGATCAGCGTATTATCTTTTACATCATACAACTTCACACGCATGTTTTGCTTGGCAATGTGACAAATTAATTTGGAAGTAGTAATGATATACTTTTCGTCATCTTCGTCAATTTCCAAATGATTGTATCCTGTACTCGCATATTTGGTAATGGCGTACGAAAAATCATTTTCAAAAGTTCCGGTAGTTGTGTAACGAAAACGCAACACACTGTCGCGTACAATTTGCATTTGCATGACTACATCATTTTCGGATGTAAAGTATAAAGTGTCAACGTCTTTGCTAAAGTGGATTATCTTGGAAGGGAATAAATTTCCTTTGTGTTCTAACTCAGTATTTACAATCATCTTGCAATTTTTTGTATAATATGTAAAAAAA
>JBCCLS010000545.1:0-3085 GCA_039026835.1 Bacteroidota bacterium
CCGTGATAAATGTTACGGGCGATGCTACGGTATCTATGGTCGTAGCTAAATCTTTAGGTAAATTACACACTCCAAAACCTAAAAATTGGGACGACACGTATAAACCAGTAGAAGAATAGTAAAAAAAACCAACTATTTTCAATATATTTAATCTAAGATAAAATATTCAAGAACCAACCAACCAAAAATATACTTCAATGAATATCTGTTTTTTAATGTATCCTTGGGAAAAGATAGATCCTGAAAACGATACAAGCTTGGCTTTAATTAAAGAATGTGTAAAACGAGGACATGGAGTTGCCATGTGTACACCTTCCAACTTAACAATTCGAGACAGTGTGACCAGTGCTTTTTGTACTGTGATCAAACGTATGGAAAAAGTGCCAAGTACCTTAAAATCGTTTTATTCAAAAGCAATCTTACGCGAAGAAATGTTACCATTAGCAGGTTTTGATGTCATATTTATGCGCGCAAATCCTCCGTTAGATCCGATTATGTTGAATTTTTTGGATTCTGTGAAAGATGATGTTTTTATTGTGAATTCACTTCAAGGAATGCGTGAAGCAAACAACAAATTGTACACTGCTGCTTTTGGAGACGCACACAGCAACATCATTCCAAATACACATGTGTCTAAAAACAAAGATTATTTGGTACAACAGATCAAAGAATCGAAATGTGACAGAATGATTTTGAAACCTTTGAACGGTTTTGGAGGTTCTGGTGTGATTTTAATAGAAAAATCCGCTATGAATAATATCAAGTCGCTGTTAGATTTTTACATTACAAACAGTGATGGAACGTCTAATTACGTCATTCTTCAAGATTATATAGAAGGTGCCGATCAAGGTGATGTACGTATTTTATTGTTGAATGGCGAACCGATTGGTGCTATGAAACGTGTACCAGGTTCAGACGATCACCGATCGAATGTAAGTGCAGGTGGAAGCGTACAGAAACATTCGCTCACCAAAGCTGAAAAAGCACTGTGCAAGCAAATTGGTCCAAAATTAGTCAACGATGGATTGTATTTTGTGGGAATAGATGTAATCGGTGGAAAATTGGTAGAAGTCAATGTTATGTCGCCAGGTGGAATTACATACATCAACAAAGTCTACAAAGCCAAAGTACAAGAAAAAGTAATCGATTTTATAGAAAGTAAAGTTGTAGATAAGTTACAAGCTTTTGACAGACGCGTTCGACTGCGTAAAACAGTTGATGACGCTTAATGAATATACAACTTCACAATCCAATAGTTTCTGTTGATTGGTTGCAAGAACAACTCTATGCGACCAATCTCGTTATTTTAAACGGCACCATCCCAAAAGTTGTTGGCGATACAAGTCATGCAGAAACAACTCAAATCCCTAATGCTCGTTTTTTTGATATCAAAAAAGTATTTAGTGTCGTACAAGCACCTTTTCCCAACACCATGGTCGATGTCGCCACATTTACCCGCGAAGCTCAAAAATTGGGAATTTATCAAGAGAGCGCTATTGTCGTGTATGACGAATTGGGCATGTATGCGGCACCACGTGTTTGGTTCATGTTCAAAGCAATGGGATTTCACAATATCGCGGTTTTAGACGGAGGATTTCCTGTTTGGAAAGCTGCAAACTATCCAACTGAACTAAAAAAATCGTATCAGGGAAGTCGTGGCAATTTTCAAGGCATTGATAATTTGAAACTATTTAAGAACTATTCGGATATGCTTCAGGCTGTTGAAACTGCTAGTGCCATTATTGTAGACGCGCGCTCTGAAGCTCGTTTCAAAGGAAAAGTGCCAGAACCACGAAAAGGACTGCGAAGCGGACGCATTCCACACTCAAAAAATCTACCATATACAGTGCTACTGCACGAACATACATTCAAATCAAAACCGACACTTACAACTATTTTCGAATTGCTACACAAAGAAAATACGCCTTTTATATTTTCCTGTGGCACAGGAATCACGGCCTGTATATTGGCATTAGCTGCTGCATCTGTAGGATATACGGACTATGCTGTATATGATGGTTCTTGGACGGAATGGGCAAGTGTACACAAAGAATAACATACCAACTAATAACTAACACTTAATTACATGAATTTTCAAAAAATCAAAGATTTTATTTACAACAACATTGTCTATTTTGCCATCTACAATGTCTTTTTTACCCTAGTCATATTTTTACTTTTTTATGCAGATGTTGACTATAAAACGATGGAAATTATGCAGTATTTCAGAATTGACTTTTTACGATTATCCTATTTCGATACACGATTGTTTGAATTAAGTAGGTTTGGTGGGTCACCTCCAGGATTCTCAGAAGTATTTCTTCCATTATTTTATGTCATTTTATTAGCAGCGATTCTGTTGTATTTCCTTTCCAAAAAGATTGAGCAACGATTGCTACAGTTTTGTATATCCATCATGTTTCTTTCCAATCTAATTATGCTAGTAGGATTTTCTATAGTGTTGGGCTACCTTTTTGTAATGATGAATGAAACTCGTTTTCCAAGAGAATTGGGTACAACTTCCTATATTATCTCAGCGATATTTCAATTGCTAAAACTATCCTTTACTGTGGCAGTTACGGGAATCTATTTACGAGAATGTAAAAAGCGCTTGGAATTTGAACGATTGCCAGAAGAAACACCTGATTTTGTGTTTTTGAAAGATGGTAAATATCAAATTACATTGAAAAGACCGAGTAAAGGCACACGTTTTTTACATTACATTGTAGATTCTATTTTAATTATCTTAATTTTTTCTCCAATCTTAATATTATTCCTCAGAGGACTCGCCCGCGAAATTGAAGCAGCTGTTGGTGAAGAACTTGGTTTGTATCTTGTGTTATTGGTGGTCGGAATTTTGTATTATTTAATTTACGAAGGAATATTCAGAATGACGCCTGCTAAATATTTAACCAGTTCAGCAGTTACTGGCTACACGTCTGAAAAAGTGAATGGCATACAAATACTGAGTCGTACTTTTTGTAGAAAAATACCTTTTGAAGCATTTTCCTTTTTCAGACGTGTAGCCAGTAACTGCTGAACTGGTTAAATATTTAGCAGGCGTCATTCTGAATATTCCTTCGTA
>JBCCLS010000546.1:0-3073 GCA_039026835.1 Bacteroidota bacterium
TCCTAAAAAACAAATCCCTTGCAAGCAGTTCGTTTACAAGGGTTTTTGCGGAGAAAGAGGGATTCGAACCCCCGGACCTATTACAGTCAACAGTTTTCAAGACTGCCGCATTCGACCACTCTGCCATTTCTCCGAGTGTCTCATCAAGGTATTTCCCTGATTGCGGATGCAAATATAGAAAGCTTTTTTAATTCCTAAAACAAAATCACAGGTTTTTTTTAGACTTTTTTCATTCTACAGGATAAATATTTGTACTGCTTTGTTTTAACAATTTCATCTTAGGAACATTTTAGTTACATAAAATACGTTGCATGCTAAAAGTACGTATTTCTGTACCTTTTCGTACATTTTTGTATCTATTCGGACGTTCCGATAGGTGGAATTATCTAGTTTTAGCATTCAAACATTAAAACAGAACAGTATGAAAAAACAGAGTTTAAAAACATTACAGTTACAGAAAAGAATCGTGTCTAACTTTGATCCTTCAACAATTAAAGGTGGTTACACACATTCTAATGCAAAACCGGGAACAAGAGAATATTGCTGTTATCCGTTGTAAAACTGTATACGTTATAGAAGTGTAAACAAAAAGCGAACTGGTATGGAGTTCGCTTTTTTTATGTCATGAATTTAAGATACAGAGAAAAATCTAGGGAAAACATCCATGAGCAACAAAAGATTTTCTTGTACACATGCAGGTGAGCTGTGAATTTATGGGATTGTGTGTTTATTTAGAAATGTAAATCGCTGAACGCATACACTATTCAACTTTAAATTTACCAATACCAAAATACAAACAAACCAACAGCAAAGTATCCAAAAAATTTCAACCAACTCTAATGCGTTTGTATCAATGAGTAGTTTGGATGGTATCGGATTCTATCGGACTCCACTTTGTAAAAATCATCCAAATTGCTAAATCCAAAAGTGATGCCTACTTTCCCGCGATCAGAGAAAATAAATATCCAATCGGCATTAGCAGTCATCTCCGCATTGTGATATGCTATCCTGTATTCAGGAGCTAACTTGTAGATAAGTTTTTCATTGAAAACTGAATCCAATAAAATAGGTTCCGCAATGTCATAATCATTCTCAGCAGTCGCTATGTTTCCTTGATAAAAGAAGATTTCGCCTGTACTTTGATCTTTGGTATAGTGCAATATGATGTCTTTTTCATCTTGATAACTCGGAAAGTGAATAAGATCGTTGCTATCATCGTGTCTGCCAATGTAAATACTTTCCACTTTCTCCAACGCAATTTTATTTTCATGCAACGCAGGACTGTTTAAGAAACCTGTTAAATCTTCACGGATATATTTATGGCTTTCTGTCGTGAAATACAATGCCAAATCTGTTTTGCGATGCAGCAATAAATACAACTCTTCAATTTTTTTGACAGAATCTTTCAAAGCGACATTATAAAAATCATCTGGACATTTACAAAAACGCTCTATATTTTCAACTTCTTTTGCATACTTCTCGCATAGGTTGAACACATAAATGCGAAAATCATTTGCGTCAAACTTTTTCAAATTTTTGTATTCCTCCAATTCTGCTTTGTTCATTGAATTCCATGGACTGCAGCCAATCGCCAAAAGAACTAAACTTGCTATTATGTATATTTTTTTCATGCTCATAGTTGTGTTGAATTGTATTCGTATCGACCACCAATCATCCATCGGTAACCTTTAAAATAATCAGGATGATAAGGTACGTTGGTTGCAAAGTGTAAGAAATCTTGGAAATCGAGGCGATTGACATTGTATAAAGAAAAACTACCACCAAAACCGTGTTCAAGATTGGTGATATTTAGTCGCCAACGTTGTTGATTGTATTTAAACTGTTCAATATCGTGGTAATTCAAAAAATCAATCTGAAGCTGATCGGCTACATCAAATGCATATTCCTGATAGCCTGTAAACTTATGATAGCTCAATTCAATCAAATTCACCTCATCATTGGTAGCACCGTGGTAACTAAATACTACGCCGCCAGTATAATATCGATCTCTATTATCACCTGCCCAACCCAAAATTGGACCACCATCATTATAATAACTGACTTGAAATCTTCCCGCAACATTCAAATTGAAAAATCCTGTACGCTGCATCTTCCATTCATGTACCCAAATCAGGTTCAATCCGTAACTCACCGAAGATTTGTACGGATTTTGCAGCGGATTTGCTGTAAATTCTGCAAAATGATATAATGGCACAGGTCTGTCAAGCGGATTGGTATCCAAACGATCTAACTGAAAAACCGCAGTTGTGTTTAAAAAAGCATGAGATTGAATGCTGTATTGTTTTCGACTTTGGTCAGCTCCGACACTGCGTCCATTAAAAAATAAAAAACCGCCATGCAACGCAGGACTGATTCCATACGAATTATCAAATTCAGCATTGTAACTAACTCCACCGGTAATTCCCAATTTAAAATCAGGGCGATAAAAAAAGCTAAATTCTACATTGAGCTTGACTCCGACACCAAAAGAAAAATCGTTGGTATTAAAAGAAAAATCGTTCTGCGCGGCTACTTTTCGTGGAAAAGCGATACATAACATGCAAAAGATCGTAAGTATACTATATTTCATTTCTTCATTTTTATATTATTTTATTGGGTGATGTACGCATGGTAGTTTTCATTTCGTATATAAGTTACACAAAAATTCTAAAAACCTTTTTTATCCACTTGAAGGTACACTGTTGGATATACATTACGCCGCATCAAATCAATGTGATAGAAAACTTTTAAAACTTTCTCTTCACTCTAAAATACATCATCGTTACAAAAAATACTTACGGAAATCCTCAAAATGCTATTTATTGTTTAATGCTGAATTGTGAATTGTTCTTTGAAACTTTCCTACACAATTACCTAATCCCTGACAAAAACTTCTCAATACTTAATACTAATAACTCAACACCAATAAAATTCCAAAAAACACAGCAACCCAAAACTCAACACGCACCTAACCTCCTCATTTACAAATCATAATCATATAGTTTACGGTAAAACCGTAATTATTTGTAGTGGCTTATTTTTAACTTAAATGACTAAAACTTTATATCATGAA
>JBCCLS010000547.1:0-3070 GCA_039026835.1 Bacteroidota bacterium
AATACATTCCAAAACATTAGATGATTTAGAGTTTGAAACCGTATTACAACAGGTTTCAGAACATGCAGTAACGACGTACGGAAAGCAAAAAATTAGCGATACACAGCCGTTTAAGGACAAAGAACTGTTGCTAACACACTTGTCGTACGTGAATGAGTATTTGGCGTCTTTTGAGAACGAAAATGTAATTCCAAATCACGGATTTGAAGGAATTTCTTTAGAAATTAAGCTATTAGCGATTGAAAATAGCTTCTTGGAGATTCAAGGATTTCGAAAAATTGCTGCTATTTCTAATGCTGTAAATCTGCTCATTAAGTTTTTTAAGAAGTTTCAAGAATACTATCCAACCTTACAATCACGATCAGAGCGTATTGAGTTTACAAAAGTTTTAATTACTGAAATTGACAATGTCATCAATCGTTTTGGAGAAGTAAAAGATACAGCTTCGCCGGAATTGGCACGCATTCGACGTGGCATTTTAAGCATTCGCGGGAAGATCAATCAGAGTTTCTCTTCTGCCTTGAGCCGATACAATCAGGCAGATTATTTGGATGAAATTCGTGAGACTGTGGTGGATAATCGCAGAGTTTTAGCTGTAAAAGCTATGTATCGCCGTAAGGTAAAAGGAGCTATTATGGGAAGTTCTAAAACGGGAAGTATTGTCTATATTGAGCCAGAAATTACGCTGCAATACTCACGCGAACTGTCCAATTTAGAATATGAAGAAAAGGAAGAAGTAACGCGTATTTTAAAGGAATTGACAGACTTTACTCGTCCGTTTGCGCCACTTTTAGAGGAATATCAAGACTTTCTTAGCGATTTAGATGTGAGTTATTCCAAAGCAAAATATGCAGCATCGATGAATGCTATTTTGCCGGAGATTTCAGAAAAACGTGAATTGTTTTTAAAAGATGCGTATCATCCTCTCCTCTATTTGACCAACAAGGAACGTAACGAAACTACGTATCCACAAACTATAGAACTCAGCAAGGACAACAGAATTATAGTAATTTCGGGACCCAATGCTGGTGGAAAAAGTATTACGCTGAAAACTATTGGATTGCTTCAATTAATGTTACAAAGTGGAATGTTAGTGCCTGTGCATGAGCGTAGTAAGATGTGTTTGTTTGAGCGAATTTTGACAGATATTGGTGATGGACAATCTATTGAAAATCATTTGAGTACCTATAGTTACCGCTTAAAGCAGATGAACTACTTTTTGAAAAAATGCAACAACAGTACGCTTTTTTTAATTGATGAATTCGGTACTGGAAGTGATCCAGAATTGGGCGGCGCGTTGGCGGAAACCTTCTTAGAAGTTTTTTACGAGCGTGAAGCGTTTGGTATCATCACAACGCATTACTCAAATTTGAAACTATTGGCAAACGAGTTGCCACACGCTACCAATGCCAATATGATGTTTGATAGCAAAACGTTGCAACCAGTATATCGCTTGGCGTTGGGACAAGCAGGAAGTTCGTTCACGTTTGAAGTCGCACAAAAAAATGGAATTCCTTACAGTTTGATCAATCGCGCAAAAAAGAAAATTGAACGTGGAAAAGTTCGTTTTGATGCTACCATTGCCAAGCTTCAAAAAGAACGCAGTGCCATGGAAAAAACTTCAAAATCGTTACGTGAAGAAGAAATCAAGGCGCGTGAAGAAAATAATCGACTGGAAACGCTGAATGTTAAAATGAAGTCCAAATTGGAAAGTTATCAGCAACTGTATGATCATGACAAGCGCATGATTCATTTAGGAAACAAGATCAACGAAATTGCGGAACGTTATTTTGATAACAAAAAGAAGCGTCCGTTGATTTCTGAGTTTTTACGCATTGTTGAAACTGAAAATTCCAAACGTAAAAAACAATCTGTCAAAGAAAAGAAAGCTCAAAAAGCCAAACAACAAGCAGCAAAAAAAGAGGTCATCCAAAAAGTTGCCGTCATTCGCGAAGAGAAGAAAATCGAAAAGAAAAAAGCAGCTAAAAAAGAAGCGGAGAAGCCAAAACCAATTTTAAAAATCGGCGATCGCGTTCGTATGTTTGATGGAAAAGCTGTAGGAACCATTGATGAAATGGAAAAAGGCAAAGCCATTGTAAATTACGGTGTGTTTACTACGAAAATCTCTGTTGATCAGCTTGAATTGGTGGAAGCTAAGAAGTGATTTAGGTTTTAGGTGTTTTTGTTAGCTCTGACTAATTGTAAAGTATCATACACTAATTCTACCTATACATTCGTTTTGTTATTATATAGATTTACTCAAAAATCAATAACGATGAAACATATACTAGTTTTTCTTTTTATTTTTAACGTCAGTCTTCCTACACAAGTACATTCTCAAGAAAAGCTTCAAAAATTACTATATCCAATAGTTGAGAATGATGTATGGGGTTATATGGATAAACAAGGAAAAATAGTTATTAAACCTCAATTCAATGTAGCAGGATATTTTTTTAGTGATAGCTTAGCAATGGTCGCAAAAAATGGACGATTTGGATTTATTGATACCAAAGGAACGCTAATTATTCCTCCTAAATACGATGCGGCTACTCGTTTTTTTGATGGTATTGCTAGAGTCTACCTCAAAGGAAAACCCTATTTTATCAATACTAAGGGAGAACTATTGTTTGAACACGATTTTAAAGATATTTACTTTTTTACGGATACTGGTTTTGCTACGGTAATTTCTAAAGATGGTAAAAAAGGATTGATTGATCGCAGCGGAAATATCGTTATCGAACCTATATATACACATTTTACATTTTTTGAAAAAGAAGGTCTTGCTCTTGTTGAAAAAGAGAGAAGAAATTTTGCTGTATTAGACACCAATGGAAATGAGATAGTTCCTTTAAATATGTATAACAAAATAAACTATTTTATCAACGGACTCGCTTTTGTAGAGTATTCCACTGATGAAGAAACCGACGTTAATGATTATGAAGGTTTCATTGATACTACTGGTAAATTAATCTTAAAAACAACCAATATTTTCGCTAAAAAACTCTTCATCATACTCAAATTTCCACGGCTTATTGGTTGTTTTTAAGATTAATTTACCAGTAGTATCAAT
>JBCCLS010000548.1:0-3065 GCA_039026835.1 Bacteroidota bacterium
GTGAAGAATTGCGTTTTTCAGCTGTTGATTACAGTAAAAAGTTTTTACAACCACGATTATTCTTAACATACAGCGCCAATGATAAAAAAGATCAGATTACAGAAAATATGATTATTGATCGCTCTTTTTTAAATAACAATAAAATCTTTGTCTTACCTGACGGATTCTTCCCAGAAGATGCTGAGGCTTTGGATGAAGTACTCTTAGAAGGCAACAATAAAAATGAAAGAAAAAGTATTGATCCGATGATGGTTCAAGGAAAAGAAACAAAATTCGGTGTCAAAGAATATCTACAATATCCGCAAGTACGAGACTTTATTGAAAACAGCGGTTATGATGTAGTGAGTTTACCCTTAGATCCAAATGGCGTTGCAATTTTCACACGAAAGCGACTCACTTTAGAAGCGGGAGATCCGCCAGGATACATCTCGCCTTTAATTTTAGTAGATGGCGTACCACTAAGTGATTTTAGTTTTTTGCGTAATTTTTCAACAGCGCAAGTAGATCGTATTATTGTAGACAAGACAGGACAAGGATATGGAATGCGTGGCGTGGGTGGCGTTATCAAAATTTTTACTCGTAAAGATCCGCTTACACCGACTACAACCATACGAAGAGATTCCTACGCAGGTTATACGCCACCAATAGGTTTTAGCGTTCCAAAACAATACTACGAACCTAAATACCGATCGTATACAAGTGACACATATCAACGTTTTGGCGCTATTGATTGGCGACCAAATAACCGAATCCCGAGACGTGGACCGTTTAATTTTACGGTAAAACACAAAGACACCAAAGCCATCACCATGTTTATTGAAGGAATTTCTAGAGATGGAAGCTTGATTTCCGAAAAAAGAACCATCACCATTGTAGAAGAGGAATAGGCTTTTTTTGTGGATTGATTTCTCTTCAAAAGCTTCTTACAGATATTTGTTGAAATGGTTTAATTTTACATCTTTGAATTACGCAAAGCGATCAAAAAAAGTAGAATGCATCTAAAACTGTTCGTGCTTTATTTTTCGCTGGTAATAAAATGCTGGTAACAAAATCAGCACAAACAAAGGTTGAATCAAGAAGCGTCGCACATAAAAAGTAAGCAGATAATCTTCAGTCAGATCGTGTTTGATCAAATAAAAATACAGCGATATCAAAATTACAAACGCCACTACATACAATCCTGTAGAAAACTTCACAACACTGGTATTTTCAAAAGCAATATAAATAATTGCTAACGAAACAATCATATTCAAGCCATAACGAAAAAGGTGACTAAAAAAAAGCGCCCACGATTCATACGCCGGAACTGTTCCCTGAAAGTAATCATACTTAAAAAAGTTCAAAAACGGATCGTAAAACAATTCGTTTTCAAAAGCTCTGATCAGTACAAGCAATCCAAAAAGGAATCCGATAGCTATATATTTCCAAATCTTTTGCATCTATTTCTTTGAAAATTTTTGAACCCAAAACATCCACAGCAAAAATACCATTCCATAAATAATTGTAGGGAACACAATTTGGTGTAACATATATTCCTGATCGGGGAAACTGTACAATCCAATTCCCAAAATGACAATTCGGAACAAATTTGCCAAATACACCAACACACTGCCAACCAACACAAACAAAATTGTATTTTTTATATTTCCTGTAAACGCAATCACGAATGTGATGAACAAAATCAACACACTAATAGAGTTGCAACCTTCCACAATACGTCCTACATAATTGCCATACATCAACAACTTCATCGTAGGTTCAGTTTCGTGTACTTCCACATCTGCTGTATACCCAAACATATTAATGATGCCTTTGGTTTGATCAGCTACAATACGCGTTACACCATCAGGTTCGCCTTCAAAATTTGACAAATACAGACTATACGCATACGTCAACACGGCATATACCACAAAAAATTTGACAATAAAACCTAAGGCTGATTTATATTTTTGAATGCTTTTAAACACGATTATAGAATAATATCAAGTGCTACAAACTTACAGCAAAAGCATTGAAAATATCACATTGAAGTGATTTAAACTTTTTGTTTTGTGCGAGAATTTTAGATTTTTTGGTCTGATGAAGCCTTTTTTGAGTAACATAGCCTTAGCTACGTTCCGAAAAAAAGTCAAAATCAGAGCAAAACAAGATAAATTTGCAGCCAGAAGAAAAAGTTTAAATCACTTCATTATCTATAAAATTTGTCGAATTCATTTTTTCTGTGATTTTATTCGCTACCACAAGAAAGATTATTCGTTTTTTTTCAACTATTTTTGTCGAATATTTAAGAATACACATAATGACATTAGCATCCTACAAACCCGAAATCGTAGCCATTGTATCCAATACAGAACTTTCTGTAAACGATCGTATGACGAAAATTTGTGAACTTTTACAAGAAAATATAGCACACTACGACTGGGTTGGATTTTACTTCCGTAACGGAGACAAACCTGAGTTAAAATTACGCGCTTTTGCTGGCGAACCTACCGATCATACCATCATTCCTTTCGGAAAAGGGATTTGTGGTCAAGTTGCCGTTTCTAATGAAAACTTTTTAGTTCCTGACGTAGCAGCACAAGACAATTATATTGCCTGTAGCATTCACGTAAAGGCTGAAATCGTCATTCCATTGTTTGTCAATGGTGAAAATATTGGTCAAATCGACATTGATTCGCACACACCAGATCCTTTCACAAAAGAAGACGAGGAATTTTTAGAATTCATCAACGCAAAAGTGGCGGAGATACTTTAGTTAGTATTGAGATCTTAGTAGTGAGTATTGAGATTTTAGTATTGAGTATTGAGATGTGAGTGGTGATATTTTTTCAAACAACAATTCGTGCAATTTTTTAGGATAGAATGAGTACAAAGTCATTCGTGAATTTGTGGTGATTCTTTATTTTTCCTAAGATGCGAATAGTTAAAGTGTTTGGATATTTTTAGCACATACAAAAGTTAAATGAAAATAATATATTGACTTAGCAATAGCTAAATATATGAGTATGCTCTTAAAAGTCATTGGAATTATACTATTAATCATTATTGTAATATACGTATTTGTA
>JBCCLS010000549.1:0-3064 GCA_039026835.1 Bacteroidota bacterium
AAGACCCAAGACCCAAGACCCAAAACCTAGAACGAAGTGATTCTAATATTCTTCTTCAACAAAAATCCTTTCACTTTTTTCAATAAGACCAACACAAAACGTGGACTCTTTAATAGCAAACGCTGTTTGAATGTAAGATTCTTGTAATTGATGTGTTTTAGCATTGCATTTCGTTGTGGAATGGCGTTTTCTATGGTATACAATGATGCAAAAATATAACGATACACATCTAAGTATTTCTTCAACGAATGATTATTCTTGGCTAGCGATTCGTAGCTGTCTAAATCAGGTAAAATCTTGGTTGCAATCGTTCCTTTGCTCATTTGGTCAGGAACTTCTAAGCGAATTTCTGCCAATGCAGTATATGAATATGCAATGCGGTATTGTGCACCGTATTTAATATAAAAATCAATATCTTCTGCAAAGGAAATTTTGGAATCAAACACTTCCGTTTCCACACAAATTTCTTTCTTAAATGCCAAACTACTTTGACAAAAAATAGGTTGAAACAAACTTGCTTCAAAGAAATCATCTAACAGAAAAGAAGTGCCTTTCAAAGCCTCTGAAATGTTTTTTTTAGGCGTCAAATTTTCATGCGAAGCGTACACTTCCATATAATCCGTTCCATACAAAGCGGCTTCTGGGAAGTCGTGATGCAATTGTTGAATGGTTTCCAAAAAAGTAGGCAACCACACATCATCTGCATCTAACAACGCAATAATATCTCCACTAGCTTTCGAAATTCCGTGATTCCGTGTTGCCGAAAGTCCCACATTGGTTGAGTTCTCAATCAGCTGAATTCTGTCATCAGAAATTTGAGAAACGACTGCAACACTTTCATCCGTACTCGCATCATTTACAATCAGCAATTCAAAGTCCGCCACTGTTTGTCGCAATACACTTTCAACGGTTTGCTGAATGTACGCTGCTTTGTTGTACAATGGAATAATTACGGAAAAAAGTGGCATTATTGGCGTTGATGTAAATAACAAAGATACGTTAATCTGTAGAAGTCAAAAATAAACATAGACGGATTGCTGGAGAGCAAATTTCGCTCAAAAAAGGAACCAAATCCAAGATACAAGAGCGATAAAGTACGATGGATTCCAAACTTTTTCACACGACCAAATATTCGGGTAATCTTGATATCATTGTATTGCAGAAGTCCCTCTTTCAAAAAAGGAAGCAATACCTCAACGGATTCCATTGACTTGCGAATAAACTCCTTGCTGGTGTCCAATCCCAAATGATACACAGGATTGTGAATATGCGTCATGTGTATCTTAGCATGTTTCAAATCGTGGGCAAATAACGTATCTTCATGGCGTGCGTTTGGAATGGCTTCGTTAAATTTTACCTTTTCAAATACTGTTTTTTTAATCAAAAAGCTTAAAGTTAAAAAGCGCAAATACACATTTTTTTCACGTTCTTGCACTGACAAAGCTTCACGCTGTTTTCCATAAATCCACCGCAATACATTTTCTTGTTTGGGTTTTTCTTCCTGATACAAAATGCCGCCATAAATCACTTCTTTCTCGTCTGAAATGCTATGTACATACGTTGTAATAAAGTCAGATTCCACAGGAATGACATCCGCATCTAAAAACAACAACCAATCGTAGGAAGCTTTTTGCGCCAAGGTATTTCGAATACGACTGCGCCCAATATTTTCAGCCAAAACAGTATACGAAGCATGTGTAAAACCATTGATACGTTCGTTTTTTTGGATCATTTCCTGATTACTCGAATGATCATCAAGACATACAATTTCAAAGGTAATTCCAGTATTGACTGCCTGCGCATGAACGGTTTCGACCAGCGTAGAAATATCATAATTATATGTCGGAATAAGGATTGAAAGCATCTGTCGCGAACAAAATACAGTTTTGTGAAGCCAAAATAAGTTTAATTTTTCACTTTCGTGCGAATGCTCTTAAAATAATATAATGATAGGATAGAAGCTTTAGGCACTTTTTTGAACGACTTCAAACACTTTGCCTTCATCGCATTTAATGGTTTTGGAAGGATATTTCAGAATAAGTGCATAATCGTGTGTAGCCATCAAAATGGTGCGTCCGTTTTTGTTAATTTCTTGCAATACTTCCATGACTTCCACACTCGTTTGTGGATCTAAATTTCCAGTAGGCTCATCTGCAATAATCAATTCAGGATCGTTGAGAAGCGCACGCGCAATGGCGATTCGCTGTTGTTCCCCGCCAGAAAGTTCATAGGGAAATTTGAAGTTTTTCGTTTTCATCCCAACTTTATCTAGCACTTCGTCAATTTTGGCTTTCATTTTGTCGGTATCTTTCCAGCCAGTGGCTTTCAATACAAACAATAAATTATCGGCCACCGTGCGATCTTGTAGTAATTGAAAATCTTGAAAAACAATGCCCAATTTTCTTCGTAAAAACGGAATGTCTTTCTCTTTTAATGTTGTTAGATTGAAATCGACTACGGTGCCTTCGCCTTCGGTTAAGGGTAAATCGCCATACAGTGTTTTCATAAAACTACTCTTTCCCGAACCTGTTTTTCCAATCAAATAGACAAAATCACCTTTGTTAATGGTAAGATTGACATCGGAAAGAATCAAGTTTTCACGCTGAAAAATAGAAACGTTTCTAAGGCTGAGAATTTGCTCCATGAATTATTAGGGATTTAAAAAGATAACACAAAGTAAACAATTAAACCGCAATACGGAAAACTTATTGTGATAAAAGCCGTTTTAATATAAAAGCGAACCGAAGTTCGCTTTGTCAATTCCTTTTAAATGTATCTTACAAATACATTTCTACTATTCTTATCCACAAAATAATTCAGTTTGACAATCTTCTGTAACCATTGGCGGATTACACGGACCTGTTAATTGAAAACAACAAAGTAGAAGAACGCCATCAGTAACTAGGGTCAACGGCGGATCGCCTCCTGAAACATTTTTAAGATTTGAAATGGACTTTTTGTTCAATTTTAATGATTTTAAATTCTTTTTTTTCATGATGTAAAGTTTTTAATTTTTGGTTGACTTAAGATAATTATAATAAAAGCTTGAAGCAAAGAATTTACC
>JBCCLS010000550.1:0-3045 GCA_039026835.1 Bacteroidota bacterium
ATACTTTTTCGCTTCGTGGCGGAACAGATTATTATGCACAAGCACAACAAATTGTCAACCTTTCACAATCGAGTCCTTTCTTAGGATGGAAAGAAGCAGACGGCAACCGTACACGTTGGGTGTTGTTAGACAATATGCTCAATAACACACACAAGGAATACAGAACGGTAATGTACAACTACCATCGTGCAGGGTTGGATGTAATGGCAGACGATCCTCGTGCAGGAAAAGATGCTATTAGTGCAACTATGGAAATCTTCAAAGCGCTCAACAGTCGTAGACCCAATTCGTTCTTATTACAAACATTCTTTGACGCCAAAGCGGAAGAAATTCAGCAAATATTTTCAGGTGGACCTAAAGTAAATGTGGTACGTTTGGTAGAAACCTTAAACAAAGTAGCACCTTTCCACGCTACCAAATGGGGAAAAATTAAATTCTAATTGTTACGAAAATTTAGAGCAATACGCTATTTTTGTGTACCGAAACTAATCTAAAAAACGCAATTGCATTGCTCACACAACTTTCTATAAAAAACTTTGCACTGATTGATGCTTTACAAGTCGAATTTGATAAAGGATTAACTATCATTACGGGTGAAACTGGTGCTGGAAAATCTATTCTACTTGGTGGATTGGCATTGATCTTGGGAAAACGTGCAGATTTATCTTCGTTAAAAAACAAAGAACGCAAATGTGTGATTGAGGCTGAATTTGCAGTCAAAAAATACAAGCTTCAAAATTTCTTTATTGAAAATGATCTTGATTATGATCATCACACCATTGTACGTCGTGAAATATTGCCTTCTGGAAAATCGAGAGCATTTGTCAACGATGTGCCTGTACGACTGGATGTGTTGAATGCGTTGGGCGATCAGTTAATTGATATTCATTCGCAGCATCAAACGCTACAATTGACAGACAATCAATTTCAGTTTCAGGTGATTGATATTTTGGCGAATGTTTCAGCGGAAGTTGATTCGTATCAAAAACTGCTTACGAACTATCAATCCATACAAAGAGAATTACGAAGAATACGCGAAGAAAAAGCAGATTTAGAAAAAGAGCACGACTACAATATGTTCTTATTAAAAGAATTGGAAGAAGCCAAACTAGAAGGCTTGATTTTATCTGATTTAGAAGCACAATACGAACGTTTGAACAATGCAGAAGACATAAAAACAAATCTAAGTGATGCGGAACAAATTCTCTCGGATGAGCAAGTAGGCGTATTGAATTTACTATCAGAATTGCAAGTGGCTTCCGGAAAATTGGAAGCGATTGCTCCGGAATTCAAAAATTTAGCGGAGCGCATCAAAAGTTCGTACATAGAGTTGGACGATGTTTACAATGAAATCATCAATCTGCAAGGTGAAGTCACGTTTGATCCTGAACTATTTGAAGAAATCTCTGGAAAGCTTCAAAAAATATTTGATCTGCAAAAAAAGCACAATGTACTTACAGTAGCAGAGTTGGTGTCAATTCAAAACACGCTTTCACAAAAAGCATCGGTTTCAGAAAACATAGACGATCTCATTCAAACCAAAGAAACAGCGCTGGAAGCACTACAAAAACAGCTCACACAAACTGCAAAAATCATTCACACAAAACGCGCTGCGGGAATTCCAACCCTAATTCAACAGTTAGAAAAAATGTTAGCAACATTGGGAATGCCAAATGCACGTTTTAATATCAAAGTACAACTTGCAACTCAATTTTACAGCAATGGAATGGACAATTTACAATTCCTGTTTGCCGCAAACAAAGGAGGTAACTTTAACGAATTGAAAAAAGCGGCTTCTGGTGGCGAATTGTCGCGTGTAATGTTATGTATCAAAGCCATTTTATCAAAATACATGCAGCTTCCAACCATTATGTTTGACGAAATTGATACGGGAGTTTCAGGCGAAGTAGCCAACAAAATGGCAACCATTATGCAACAGATGAGTAAAAGTATGCAAGTATTTGCCATTACACATTTGCCACAAATTGCAGCCAAAGGAAAACAGCATTTCAAAGTCTACAAGCAAGACATTAACGAAGTAACGACTACACAACTCAAAGCGCTACAATCTGACGAACGCGTACAGGAAATTGCACAGATGTTGAGCGGTGCTCGAATTTCGGATTCAGCCTTAGCAAACGCCAAAGAATTATTGCAACTGTAAAAGAAGATTCGAACCGTAGAAAACAATCATTTCAATCTTTTACCATATATTTGACCCACCAAACGACTTAAAAATTACAAGCATGTCATATAACTTATTAAAAGGAAAAAAAGGAATCATATTTGGTGCTTTAGACGAAAACTCTATTGCATGGAAAACTGCTGAACGTGTGCATGAAGAAGGCGGAACATTTGTGTTGACAAACGCGCCAATTGCCATGCGTATGGGAAAAATAAAAGAATTGGCAGAAAAAACGGGTTCTGAAATCATTCCTGCCGATGCAACCAATGTGGAAGACATTCAAAACCTCGTTGAAAAGTCTATGGAAATCCTTGGCGGGAAAATTGACTTCGTGTTACACTCTATCGGAATGTCTGTAAATGTTCGTAAAGGAAGACATTACACAGATTTAAAATACGATTGGATGACCAAAGGTTGGGATGTTTCCGCAGTTTCTTTTCATAAAGTAATGCAAACCTTATACAAAACTGATGCCATGAGCGAGTGGGGAAGTATTGTAGCGCTTACGTACATGGCAGCACAGCGTACTTTTCCAGATTATAATGATATGGCAGATAACAAAGCCTATTTGGAGTCTATTGCGCGTAGTTTTGGCTACTTCTTTGGAAAAGATAAAAAAGTCCGTGTCAATACCATTTCACAGTCGCCAACGCCAACTACTGCGGGACAAGGTGTAAAAGGGTTTGATGGATTTATTTCGTATGCAGAAAAAATGTCTCCTCTTGGAAATGCCACTGCTATGGATTGTGCCAACTACACAATAACATTATTTTCAGATTTGACAAAAAGAGTCACGATGCAAAATTTGTATAACGATGGAGGATTCTCAAATACAGGCGTAAGTCAGGAAGTAATTGAAC
>JBCCLS010000551.1:0-3042 GCA_039026835.1 Bacteroidota bacterium
GCTTCCATTTTAAAAAGTAGAGGCATTCATAACCTCATCAACATAGAAGGTGGATTCAAGGCTATCAAAGAAACTGAAATTCCAGTGTCTGAATTTGTATGTCCATCGAGTTTGTAAAAATATAGGATCGAGTGCAGTTGTATATGAAGAAGTTTGGTAGCATTGGTATGATAGAAAACCGACCAACTGTGCTCGATCTCTTTAAAACCCCAATGTTTATGTCGTTTTTTCAATCCTTATTTGGTAAAAAAATATCCAATACAGATGCTATCAAAATTTTAGAAGTCCACGCATTTAAAGAAGCTATTTCCGCTAAAAACATTCAACTTGTAGACGTACGCACCAAATTTGAATATAATTCTGGACATATTGAAAATGCTAAAAACATAGACTTTTTTGATCGTTCTAATTTTAATAAAAAAGTTGCCAGCTTTGATCGTGAACAACCTGTTTTTGTGTACTGCCGTTCCGGAAAAAGAAGTCAGCGCGCTGCCAAGAGACTACTCAAATTGGGATTTACAAAAATATACGATCTCAAAGGCGGCTACAAAGCGTGGAACTAATTCCTAAAAATTCTGCATTGGCGCTGAAATATCTACCAAAGCGCCATTTGGATCTTTGAGTAGCAAACGTCTTTGTCCGTAAAAAGTATCTGTGGGTTCGCTTACAATGTCCATGTTTTCTTTCTGTGCGATTTTAAAAATAGCATCTACATCTGCCACTACAAAAGTGAGATAAAAACCTTGTGGATGTTGCTGAAAACCTTCTGGCACAATCGCATTAGTTCTATTGATAATGCCCAATTCAAAAGCGGTATTTTCCGAAGTCAACTGCACAAACCATTCGCTATCGTAACGTACTTGTAAATTCAACAATTTGATATAAAATGCTTTGCTTGCCACTAAATTATCGGAACAAATAGTAGTCATCATTCTAGAAATTGCACTCATAATTTCAATTGGTTTTTAAGTTTATCATTTTGTCAACACCAATGTTGTCATACTACGCAAGTCGTGCACATTGGTACTTTTTACAGGTTCTAATAGTGAAAGCTGGTGTGTTGTTATGATTTCATTGAGCAATTTGCGTGTCAATAAAAAACGCTCTGAATCATCAGGCAACCAATACACACCATTTTGCAAATGCTTTGGTGTTCCTTCGATGCCAATATCAGAAGTCATTCGAATAAATAAACTTCCACCTTTTTTAAGCACTCGAACCAAAGCTGCAAACATGGCTTTGAACTGCGTCTCGCTTTCCGCAAAATGCAATACCGCATTACACAAAATATGGTCAAATTGTGCATCTTCAAACGACATATTTTCGACAGTAGCTACCTGAAAATTAGCAGCAAGTTTAGGATAGTATTGCTGTAAAGTATCAATATGTTCCGCATTCCGATCAATCGCATAAAAAGTAAAGTCATTTTGATAAAAATAATGCAAGTTGCGTCCACTGCCACAACCTGCATCCAGAATTAAATTGTCTTTCTGATAACGACCTTTCAGAATTTGATCAATCAAATAAATATCGGAGTTGCCGACAAGTTCGGTTAAAAGTTGTTGTTTCATTCCTATAAAAATACGATGAAGTTGGATGTTATAAAAACACTTTGTGTTGAAAATTTTAATTGGTATTATTTATAAGTGTGTAACTAAAGTTACTTTGTGAAAACTAGAATTTCCGTTTTTTTGTTGTAAAATGATTGGGTATGGATTGGCTGTATGCACCTTGGCCGTGGTATGTTTCTGGCGTTATGATCGCGCTGATTATGCTGTTATTAATTTTGGTTGGAAAGAATTTTGGAATGTCTGGAAACCTGCGGACGATTTGTAGTATTTGCGGTGCTGGCACTAAAGCACATTTTTTTCGATTTGATTGGAAAGCACAACATTGGAATTTGATAGTAGTTGTAGGAACCATTATTGGCGGATTGATTGCACATCATTTTTTGACCGTGAGCGATGCTGTTGCGATCAATCCGAAGACGATTGAAGATTTGCAAACTTTGGGTTTTGAAAGTGCTGGAAATGCCTATTTGCCTGAAAAATTATATTTTACTGATGGAAAAAACCTGTTATTGCTAATTATCGGGGGATTTCTAGTTGGGTTTGGCGCGCGCTATGCTGGCGGTTGCACTTCAGGACATGCCATTTCTGGATTGAGTAATTTACAGTTACCATCACTCATTGCGGTAATTGGTTTCTTTATTGGCGGTTTACTCATGATTCACTTAATTTTCCCTTTACTTTTTCACCAATGAGAACAGTTAGTTACCTATTGATCGGTGTTATTTTTGGCATCACTATGTTTAAATCAGAAGCTGCTTCTTGGTTTCGCATTTATGAAATGTTCAAGTTTCAGTCATTTCACATGTATGGAATTATTGGAGTTGCTGTCGTTGTAGGAGTTGTTGGAATTCAATTGATCAAGCGTTTTCAGATCAAATCATTTTATGGAGAAAAAATCAGCTTTTCCTCCAAACAAAAAACAGTCAAACGGTATGTATTCGGCGGAATTCTATTTGGATTGGGTTGGGCGCTGGCTGGCGCGTGTCCTGGCCCCATGTTTACTTTGATAGGCGCAGGATTTTTACCAATATTAATTGTCATTCTTTCAGCATTATTGGGCACTTTTGTATATGGTTTATTGAAAGATAAGTTGCCGCATTAGTTAGGTCTTGGGTCTTTGTGAAATGTACTTTTTCATTTTACATTTTGCGGTTTTACATTTTACATTTTTTTCGTTTGATGTTGAATGGTGAATTTTAAATTATGAATTGTTATTTGAAACGTAAACTCCTAAACTTATACACTTTTCAACTTCTTAGTTGTGAATTCATTTGTTTGTTGATTTGTTGATGCGTTCTTTGAAACTTCACCACACTATTCCCTAATTCCTCATCACTAATGCCTGATGAAAACCTCTCAATTCTCATAGCTCAATACTAATAAAAACTATTTTTCGTTTGATGTTAAATGGTGAATTTCAAATTATGAATTGTTCTTTGAAACGTAAACTCCTAAACTTATAAACTTTTCA
>JBCCLS010000552.1:0-3040 GCA_039026835.1 Bacteroidota bacterium
ATTTCTTGTCGCGAATAATTAAAGGTAATAATATCTTCATTTCCTAACTGATTGCCATCTTCATCTAAAGCATAATCTTTGATAAAACGATATGCTGTAATATCCTGTGCAACGCGAAGCGGAATGGAAACCGTACTAATTGCCTGCGGACTTGACTGAATAGCATCTACGATAACAGTATTTCCATTGGAATCTACTTCTGTATTTGGGTCTACAGCTTCAATCCACACATCAGAGGTGTTTTTTGCGACATCTTCACCTGTTAGATTAAAAGTTTCTGCATCAAAAAACTCAATAACTAACAAAGGTGTTGTCAGCGTACCTTCCACACAAATATCATCTCGTTCGCAAGATGGTACTGTCAGTGTGGTAATGGTTAGTAGTATTAAAATTCCTAAAGAGGATAATTTTTTCATCTTTTTACTTCTTTATTAACTTCTTTTTTCTAAAAGTACCACATTTTCAATATGATGTGTCTGCGGAAACATATCTACTGCTTGTACTTTTGTCACTTTATACATAGCATCCATCAGTGCTAAATCGCGTGCTTGGGTGGCACTGTTACAACTTACATACACAACTTTTTTGGGTGCGATGTTTAAAATTTGCTGAACTACATCCGCATGCATACCATCGCGTGGCGGATCGGTAATGATAACATCAGGAATGCCGTGTGTATTGATAAATTCTGCATTAAATACCTTTTTCATATCACCGACAAAAAAATCTGTATTGGTGATATTATTGAACTCAGCATTTTCTTTTGCAGCTGTGATGGCATCAGGCACCGATTCGACACCAATTACTTTTTTTGCTTTTTTGGAGACAAATTGTGCAATAGTTCCTGTTCCTGTATATAAATCATACACGAGTTCATCACCTGTCAACCCTGCAAAATCACGGGTAATTTTATACAATTCGTAGGCTTGTTCCGAATTGGTTTGATAAAAGGATTTGGCATTAATTTTAAATTTTAACCCTTCCATTTCTTCAAAAATATGATCGCGTCCATGATAGCAAATCACTTCTTGATCGTAAATTGTATCATTGCCTTTTCCGTTGATTACATACAATAATGCGGTAATTTCTGGAAAGGTTTCTTGTATATAGTTTAGTAATAATTCGCGTTTGGTTGTGTCTTCTTTGTAAAATTGAATCAATACCATGACTTCACCAATCGATGAGGTACGAATCATCAAGGTACGCAACAATCCAGTTTGGTTTCGAGTATTAAAAAAAGGCAATTGATTTTCTGTAGCAAACTGCTTGATACTATTTCTGATTGCGTTGGACGGATCGGCTTGCAGGTGACATTTTTGTACATCCAAAATCTTGTCCCACATGCCTGGAATATGGAATCCGAGAGCATTTCTATCGCCTAAATCTTCTTGTGAATCTACTTCTTCCTGCGTTAACCAACGACTGTCGGAAAACGAGAATTCCATTTTATTTCGATAAAAATATTCCTGTGCACTTCCTAAAATAGGCGTTAATTCTGGCAAATCAACTTTACCAATGCGTGTTAAATTATTCAATACTTCTTTCTGCTTGTAATACAATTGATGTGCATACGCCATATGCTGCCATTTGCAACCACCACAGGTGCCAAAATGTTCACAAACGGGTTCCGTACGTTTCTCTGAAAGTGAATGAAACTTTACGGCTTTGCCTTCATAGTAGGCTCTTCGCTTCTTAAATGTTTGAATATCTACCACATCACCGGGAACGGCATTTGGCAAAAAAATCACAGTGCCTTCTGCTGTTTTGGCAACTGTTTTTCCTTTCGTAGCCGTATCAACCACAGCTACTTGTTCAAACAATTTCTTACGATTCTTTCTTCCCATTCGGCAAAAATAACAATAGCGATAAATATACAGCTAATTTACACAGTCAATATTTAAAAAAGTGTGAAAAGTTTTCAAGTAGTTTACAAGCAAAAAACTAAAAAATACCATTTTATTTGTATACATTTAAATAAAATGTATATTTGTCCTATGTATAGTAAAGAATTAACAAAAGGCATATTGCTTCCTATTATTTTAAAACTTCTCAGTAAAGGAGATAAAATGTACGGATATGAAATTTCTCAGAAAGTTCGTGAAAAGACAGCAGGGAAAATAGACATCAGTGAAGGTGCTTTGTATCCTATTCTGCATAAATTGGAACATCAAGGTGTGTTGACAACTGAAAAAGTTTTTATTGGAAAACGTGTCCGAAAGTATTATTCAGTCACAAACTCAGGGAAAAAGGTAATTGAAGAAAAGACAGCTGAAATCAATGACTTTATTGAAACCTTGCGCATCATCTTTCAACCAAAACCACTAACCACATGAATTTGACAGCAGCACATATCGAATTTATTTCCAATAGTTTGGAATTTCATGGTTTGCAATCGGAAAGCATTAAGGAAGACATTGTAGATCATATTTGTACAACTATTGAAAATTCAGCGCATACTGATTTTGCAGTAGCCTACGAAGAAGCAATCCAACAATTGGGCGGATATTACAACATCAAACAACTACAACAAGAAACCAAGCAGTTAGTCCACGGAAGAATGTATGTCAGGTTGAAGCGAATTCAATTCATCATCGGCGTACTAATGATTGTTACGTTTTCATTTGGTTTAGTCTTCAAAATGTTTCAATGGCCGTACGCCAATTTTGCACTGATACTGGGAATATGCATCTTAGTATTCCTATTTACGCCTTTAGTTCTTTACACAAAATACAAACAATCTACACTCAATTATCAATCTTAATACGAACAATAAACACTCACAAAAAATGAAAAAAGCAGTTTATGTATTGGGCTTTTTAGCCTTTTTTACACTAAGTACAGGAATCATGTTTGAATTCTTTCAATGGCCATTTGCTGCCATAATGATGATGTTTGGTTTTGTACTTCTAAATTTTGGATTCCTTCCCACATTATTTTACAAGCTTTACAAAACTGAGAAAAGTGGTTAAATAGTTAATTTAAGTTAGGAATGTATACAAAAAAAGACTGTCTTAAAAATAAAGATCTCGTCAAACCGAAC
>JBCCLS010000553.1:0-3032 GCA_039026835.1 Bacteroidota bacterium
AGGGATTTAAGGTTTTTCATTTATTGAATGTTATGTTATCTTAAACAATCTATACAAAAGATAGACCAAAAGTAGTTATTAATTATAAATAATGTACATTTGCGCGTCGTTATTAAAGATTTTTTAAAACTTGAATACTAACTAATTGCAAATTACAGTATGAAAAAAATTATTTTTCTATTTGGGTTGCTCTCAGTTTGGTTTGTCAGCGGACAAAATGCAATTACGGGAATCGTACTTGATGCCAATACAGATGATGCAATTCAAAATGTTTTAGTTTCGATTGCGGGGAGTAACAAATCAGTTACTACAGATGCAAATGGAGCTTTTAAATTAACAGATGTTGCGGCAGGTGAAATAGACATCATCTTTTCCAGAGAATCGTATGCCAAATTACGCATGCCTGTAACAGTTACCGACGGTCAAACATTGGACTTAGGGACAATCTTGTTAAAAAAATTCATCCAAGAAGATGTAACCCTTATTGCATTGACAGATGATGAATTAAATGACGATTCAACGGCAGCAGACAACATCTCAGGATTATTACAATCGTCAAGAGATGTATTCTTACGTACAGCAGCTTTTGAATTTGGAGCGACTTTCTTCAGAGTAAGAGGTTTGGACTCAGAAAATGGAACAGTACTTATCAACGGTATTGAAATGAACAAGGCGTTCAACGGAAGACCACAATGGAGTAATTGGGGAGGATTGAATGATGTTGTAAGGAATCAAGAACTTACAAATGGTTTAAGCGCTTCAGATTATACATTCGGAGGTATTTTAGGAACGACAAACATCAATACAAGAGCTTCTCAATATAGAGAAGGTGGTAGAGTAACGTATTCATCATCAGACAGAAGTTACACCAACAGAATTATGGCAACATATTCTTCTGGGTTACTCGAAAGTGGATGGGCGTACACAATTTCAGCAGGAAGAAGATGGGGAGATGAAGGTTTTAACGACGCTACTTTCTACGATGCAAATTCTTTATTTCTTTCAGTTGAAAAACAAATCAACGACAACCACAGCATTAACTTTACAGGTATTTATGCGCCAAACAGAAGAGGTTTGTCTTCTGCTAATACGCAAGAAGTATTTGACTTAAAAGGTATTCGTTACAACGAATTTTGGGGATTCCAAGATGGTGAAAAACGAAATTCAAGAGTACGTAGAGTTGTGGAACCCATTTTAATGTTGAACCACTTCTGGAATATCTCAGAAAACACAACATTAAATACCAACGTAGCATATCAATTTGGTGAGCAAGGAAGAAGCCGTTTAGACTTTGGAGGAACAGATATTGATCCTGGAAGTGGTTTCCCAATCGGAAATGCAGCAAATCCAAGTCCAACATACTACCAAAAATTACCAAGTTATTTCAACAGAAATTTCCCAGACAATCCATTATTAGCGTTCCAAGCGCAAGAAGCGTTTGTGAATGATGGACAAATTGACTGGAATGCATTATATGTAGCAAACCAGAATAACTTAGCTGCTGGCGGAAATGCGGTTAACATTATGTTTGAAGATAGAGCAGATGACCGTCAGTTTACAGCAAATACTATCCTAAACACAGCTATCAATGATAACATTACATTAAATGGTAGTGTAAACTTTACTTCTTTAGTTTCTGAAAACTTTGCAGAAGTAACTGATTTATTAGGTGGAACAGGATATTTAGATGTAGATGCTTTTGCAAGTGACTTGGTAAATGAGCCAGGCGCTGTACAAAACGATTTAAATAATCCAAACAGAATTGTAACTGTGGGCGATCGTTTCCGTTACAACTTCGAAATCCGTTCCAACACGATTGGCGGTTTTGCACAAGCACAATTTAAATACAAAAAAGTAGACTTCTTCCTAGCAGGTAGTGTTAAAAATACAACCTATCAGCGTGAAGGATTCTACAGAAATGGTGGTTTCCCAAACAACTCTTTCGGGAAAAGTGAAAAACTATCATTCACAGGATTTGGTGCCAAAGGTGGATTGACCTATAAATTAACAGGTCGTCACTTATTTGATTTCAATGCTGGATATGTAACCAGAGCGCCATCAATCCGTAATACCTTCTCTAACTCAAGAGAAAACAACAATATCGTACCAGACATTACAGAAGAAAAAATCACTTCTTTTGATGGTAGTTATATCTTCCGTTCGCCAATCGTAAAAGCGCGTTTAACAGGATACTACACAAAAATGGAAGATGCCAACGAAATCTCGTTCTTCTTTGCTGATGGTATTGGAGGAGACAATCAAGCATTCATCCAAGAAATTTTACAAGGTGTAGACAGACAACACATTGGTGGAGAACTAGGAGTTGAAGCACAAGTTACATCTACTATTAAATTAAAAGGGGTAGCTTCTTTAGGACAATTTACATTTGCCAACAATCCAAACTTATTTGTAACGTCAGAAGACAACGTAGAAACAAGAGCGGCTGGATTTGTAGATGGAAAATTAGACTTCGGACAGGTAGCGTTAAAAGACTACAAAATTGCAGGTGGACCACAAAGAGCGTTCTCAGTAGGTTTTGAATATAGAGATCCAGATTACTGGTGGTTTGGTGCTACAAGTAACTTCTTCTCAAACGCATACATCGATGTAAGTCCATTACAAAGAAGTAGCAACTTCTACACAGACTTTGACGGACAAGTATTCAATGATTACGATCCAGAATTGGCTCGTGAATTATTAAGACAAGAAGAATTTGACAGTTACACGTTGGTAAACTTAGTCGGAGGTAAATCATGGAAAATAGGAGACTATTTTGTTGGATTCTTTGCAAGTATCAACAACGTATTTGACACAGAATACAGAACTGGAGGTTTTGAGCAGGGACGTAATGCGAACTTCAGAGAATTAAGAGCTGATTCTGCCTTAGAAACAAGAGTATTTGGTAACAGATACTGGTATGGTAGAGGAAGAACCTATTTCTTAAACGTATATTTTAGATTCTAAACAAAATAAAAAAATAAAGATTGCGTATCTTTAGATAGCGCAGTAAAATAAAATCGAACAAATGAAAC
>JBCCLS010000554.1:0-3025 GCA_039026835.1 Bacteroidota bacterium
AGTTCTTATTTTTATTGTGTGAATGTCAAATTTTTAGACTGAGATGGAAAATTAAATAGTAATGTAAATTTCCGCTATTCCGCCACCGAAAACGCCAGTAATTCATCGATTTGTTCGCGCACATTGGTACTGTTCCAATTATACGCTCCGACTTCTTTCATGACAATTTTTCCCTGATCATCAATCAAAAAAGTAGTAGGAATGCTAGAAGATTCCAGTTCGGCAGGTTCGTTTTCTTTGCTATAATAGACAGGCACATCAAAACCATTCTTTTGTAAATATGCAGTCACTTTCTCCATAGTATCATTTGCCACAAACACAAATTGAATTTCATCCTTATAATCTACATATAAATTGTGCAAACTTGGCATTTCTGCTACACATGGCGGACACCAAGTCGCCCAGAAGTTTACCAGAATGATTTCTCCTTCCATTTCCTGAAAGTTTACTGTTTTTCCTTGATGATCTACCAAATTCCAATCAAAATCGTTTACCGTCACTCTATCAGCCACTGCAATACTACTTGGGTGCGAAAAAAACATTTTTGCCTGATTCATTTTTACTTTGACAAATGTGCCAACTGGCGTAAAAATGATCAATGCTATAATTACAACAAAAATGATATTTCCCCAATGTTTTCTAGTAAGTTTCATATATACTATTTGGATACTGTAAAGATAGTTTTTCTTTTTATTGGTTTTAGCAATTAGCGATAAGCTATCAGCTTTTTTGTATTTACAGAATTTCTCAATTTGAACTTATTTTAGTAAATTTATTTTATAAAAATTGCTAATAAAAATTCAAGTATGACCATTGCGTACACGAAAAAACATTTGAATATACATCTCATCTATGCATTTCTTTTCACGCTCACATTATGTGTAGCTTCACTAAAAAGTTCAGAAGTTTGGATGTTAATTATCGGAATATTGACACCTGCTAGTTTTGTCGCAAAATATTTTTATCAGAAGCAAAAAAAATATCTGACAATTGAGGATGAAAAGATACGAGTCAACACTATTTTTAGTAATGCAATTTGTTTAAACGAAGTACTTTCAATTGAAAAATATGCTGGAAATTATATTCTCAAAACCAGCAAGAAAAAACTAAAAATTGATACCACCATTATTGAACCAAAAGCACTTGCACATTTAAATTCCGTATTAGAAAAACTAAATATAACGTGGGAATAACTCGGAAAGCAAGCACGTTTAAAATATTGGAGCGATAGCAATCTAACAGACAAAGCCAAGTCTAAAAATCTAAGCGCAAAGCCTAGCTAACATTCCAAAAAATCTTCAAATCATTCAATTTTTAAATCTTTAAATTGAGTAAAGAAAAAAAACACGCCATCAAGACTGACAACGTGCTTTTCATTAACGACAATGAATCATAAAGATTATCGTACAATTGTTCCGGTTGGAAATGACGAAGCATTCAAATTAAAATTGTGAGTTGCTGGTGCCGTATCGTTTCCAGCAGTTCCTACTAGGGGCTTTAGTAAGAATGGTGCTGGACTATTATCCGGATACGGTTCTACTGAGATGACTACGGTACGTCCGCGTACATCTAGGGGGAATGTAAAACCAGCGGGAGCGTTGAGGAAAAAGTCCTCTCCCGGAATTGGAGGTCCTACCGTATTTTCAGCACCGCTGAATCCGTTAAACTCGTCTACAGCTTCAAATGCTGTAAAGGTTCCTGTAGTTAAAGGACCTACGCCGTCGACTACAACCCAACCTTCGTATTTCCAACCATCTGCTAAAGGTGGCAAGTTCAAGCCTGATGTTGGTGGCATTCCTGGAGTGCCATACCAAACACCATAGTGATCGTTTCCATTATTTCCTGATCCTGGCATTTCGTCTGTCGGAGTTCGTAAAAAGAATACGCCTGATGCATTGTTGAAGTCTCCTGAACTTGTGACTGGACCTAATCCAACAGTTGCTGTGTTTCCAGAAAAATCGCCTGCTAATAATTTTGTTGGAGCTGGTGCTGGATCTGGATCGACTGCTGGTTCAATTGACAGTACAAAAGCTGTGGCAGCAGCTAACTGATCTGAATTGACAGCAAAGGAAGTTCTAGATAAAGTTCCTGAATCGTCAACAGTAAACGTTCCGGTAGTTACTGGACTTCCATTTACAATAATCCATCCTTCATATACGAAATCGTTTCCAAGATTTTCTAATCCGTTTAAATTTACATTTAAGTTTGATAATGCTGGGGCAGCTGCATCATCATCACTACTACATGAGATTGCGAAGAATCCTAACGCCAATCCCAAAAACATTTTTTTTATCATTGCGAGTATTTTTATTATTATGATACAAATGTATTGTAGCAAAATCACCTAAAATGTTAGCCAGCTAACAGTTGTAAAAAAATTACAACTATTTTTTAAAAAAACTCACTTTTATTGACATTGAAAAATATCAAAATAAAGCACACTCAATTATTTTTAAATCAACTAGTTAATACCAATAAAGTCAATAAATCATTTAATAATAAAAAAGAACCCAAAACTGTCATGATGTCATGCGTGTTTTGGGTTCTTTTTGAGCTAAAAATAGCTATTAAAATCTGCTATAAAGATACTGTATTTTTGTGTACTATTTCAAACTTCAATTGCACTTAAAAATCGAATTTCTTTTCGATTAAAATCAATAATTTTTGCTTCTTTTAGTTCGTTCATAATGATGTTTAGCGTAGGGCGCGATGTGCCAATTAAGCTAGCAATGTCTTTTTGTGTGTACGGATGTTTTACAACGTGATCGCCTGTCATATCACATTCATATCCGTACTCTTCGCATAGCTCTTTTAAGAATTCAAGCAAGCGTGTTTTGGTGTCTTTGAAAAGTAATAATTGCAATCTGCGTTCTAACTTTTTGATGCGAAAACCAATGAACTTGTAAATCTTTAATGTAAACGTTTGATTGTCTCGCATCAGGTCGTGCATCGTATTGACAGAGATAGGACAAATGGAAGTAGTATTGTCAATAGATTGCGCGAATTCGTTTCGTTTTTCTTCTCC
>JBCCLS010000555.1:0-3016 GCA_039026835.1 Bacteroidota bacterium
GTCAACTTTAACAAAAAAACTAAATAGGAGACCACCAAGATTTTTTAGCAAAAAACGTAACACACTGTTATATTTCCCGTCACATAAAAAAATAATTAAAAAATGATCGTAACAACCACAGAACAAGTACCTAACAGAGAAATTAAAGAAATTTTAGGAATTGCAAGAGGAAGCACAGTACGTGCGCGTAGTATTGGAAGAGATATTTTTGCAGGATTGAAAAATATTGTTGGAGGAGAAATTGAAGAATATTCAAAGCTTCAAGCACAATCACGAGAGCAAGCGTTGCAGCGCATGGAACAAGATGCCCAACGTTTGGGAGCTGATGCTATTGTAAATGTCCGAATTACAACCTCTATGGTAATGCAAGGTGCTGCTGAGATTTTAGCATATGGAACTGCCGTAAAATTCGTTTAATATGGAACACTTATTTGAATTTTTTCAAAATCTACCAGGATTCATCGGATTGATACTTCTTGCAATCCTGATTTATCTTGTCATACGACGAATTCAAATCAAAGAAACTGAAGATTTCGAAGATAGAGATAACTAAAAACGGTATTGGAAAAGCTTACTCTATGGCTTTTCCAATATTGTCAATTTCTGAGACTGACGCACCGGTTTCTATTAACATGGTTTCTAATTTTGAAATTGTACGTATCAAATACATTACACATACTACTGAAATGATAGCGATTACTAAGGAAATAATGACATATCCACTCGCATTTACAAACGCAGCAATATCTCTAGCTTCCTCAGCTGCTCTTACTTCACTCGCTGCAAAATTTCCAAACCCAATGTTTACCCAATAAATAAACCACCAAAACCCCACAAAAGAGGCATCTGTTCGTATCCTAAAGCTAGTGTTAAATTCCTTGATTGCATACTGAGTTTTTACGTAAATCTCTTTTGCAGTTTGATACGGACGGACAAAAAAGATTACTGGAATAAAAAATCCCCAAACCGCACCATTTTCACTAAATTCCATAGGTTGATGGCGACGAATTAGGTTTCCATACGCTCTTTTAAACCAACGTAAAAAGAATATAATGGTGACAATGTACACTACAATTCGAATTAAAGAGGTAATATTGATGACAATATCCAAAAACTCTATGGTTTCAATTTCATCTTGGGAGAATCCAAAATCATTCAGCAGCGCACTTTGATAAATAACTAAAAATATCAATACGATATTAATACACAAGGCCACAATGAATATCATTGTAGCGTCCTTACTTCGTTGGGAATTGTCTCTAATTTCTTCTTCCATTCTTATTGTTTAATTATAGTATGCGGATATCCATCCAATGTCCAATCAATGACTAAGCCATCTGCTAAACTCTTAGCAATATCTTTTCCATACAAATATTCGCACAAATACAGCGCAGCTTCAAAACTTCGTGCACCACCGGCAGAAGTAATGTACTTTCCATCATGTACAAATAAGGTATGATCTCTAATGTCTAATTGGGGAAACATGGTTCGCATTTTTTCAATATCACTAGGAAAAGTGGTTGCAGCAACATCATTCAACAATCCGGCTTTTGCCAATACAAAGGCGCCATCACAATGCGAAGTGACAAACTTAGCATTTTTTGAAACATTTCGTACAAAATCAATCATTTTTTTATCTTCTAGGTCTGTATCCAAATGATGTTCGGCACTTGGCACAACCAAAATATCGATTGTAGGCAAGCTGTCTTTAAGGTAATTAAAGTCTGGAAGAATACGCATGCCTTCAAAAGTAGTGACAGGTGCGTCCGTATTGGCTACTGTGAATACATTCATCGCCTTAATATTTTCTCTATAAATGGTATGTTGAAAAATATCATACGGCGCTGTCAATTCAGTATTATACACACCATCCATAATTAAAAAACCTACATTATAACGGTTGGGTTCAAGTGTTGGAAATTGCTTCTTTGGTGTACGTTCTTGAGTCGTTGTAGGAGTTTCAGTATGTGCAACTTTTGCTTCTTTCGTTTCACAACTAACAATACAGAGTGCAAACGTTAAAATGAATAGGATTCTTTTCATTGTCATTTAATAGCGATTTATAATTTGTAAATTTAAACCATTAAAATTATGAATAACTACCCATGAAAACCTTTTTTAAATTTATTTTCGTACTCGCTTTTTTACTCACTTCTTGTACTCAAACAGAAAAATCTTCTAAAGCTACAACTGCAGTCAACGATACCTATGTACAGAATCATTATGACAAACAAGAAGTTACAATTGAAATGCGTGACGGTATTAAATTACACACGACTATTTATTCCCCAAAAGATAAAAGCCAAACCTATCCAATTTTAATGATGCGTACGCCGTATAGTTGTCGTCCGTATGGTTATGATAAATTTCGTCCACGTATAGGTCCCAATGTGCATTTAATGAAAGAAGGAAACATTTTTGTCTATCAAGATGTGCGCGGACGTTGGATGAGCGAAGGTGTATACGATAACATGCGTGCGTATATTCCAAACAAAACAGACAACACACAAGTAGACGAATCGTCCGATACGTATGATACAATTGAATGGTTGGTTACTAATGTTGAAAATAACAATGGAAACGTAGGAACATGGGGAATTTCATATCCAGGATTTTATGCTACATATTCTACGATTGATGCGCATCCAGCACTCAAAGCAGCGTCACCGCAGGCATGTATTGGCGATTTCTTTTTTGATGATTTCCATCACAATGGTGCGTTTTTGTTAAGCTATTTTAGAGCGGTTTCTTTATTTGGAACGATGAAAAATGTGCCAAAAGATTCTGCGTGGTATAGATTACCAGATTTAGGCACCAAAGATCAATATCAGTTCTTTTTAGATGCAGGACCTTTGAGCAATCTGAATAGTTATTTTGAATATGAAAAGTTGGATAATGTCATTACCTCTAAATCTGATCAAATTGATGATGTTTTTTGGAAGGAAATTACCAATCATCCAAATTATGATAGTGTTTGGAAACCAAAAGGACTTATACAAAATTTGAAAAATATAAA
>JBCCLS010000556.1:0-3014 GCA_039026835.1 Bacteroidota bacterium
TATACGTACGACAGTCAAGATCGCATCATAAAAACATCGATTAAAAAGAAAGGTGTGTTGAGTCAAGAGCGAGCATTTTCATACAGTACAAAAGCTGATACACTTTTGGTTAGCTTAAAATATACTTATTTCAACGGTAGACGCGGATTCACTGCAACTTCTTATTATGTAAATGGCTTTTTGGTGAAAGAAGATGTTTCATCAGGAACCTATCGCTACATTGTAGAAACAGACGCACAAGGAAATAAAATTGACTTTTACGACGCAGATAAACCCAATGCAAAACACTTTGAAACCGTAAATCGCTATTACAGTGATGTCAATAAACCTATAAAAATTGAATATGGATATTACAAGTTGAGCAATAGTAAAACCGCTAAAAAGACAGGAACCATTTATGTGAATGGAAAACGCAGTACAGATGTTGCTATTAGCAAAGGTGTGAAACCGAATGAAAAAGTAATTTACGACGGATTGACACAAACGTATTACACAGTGCAAAACATTGTACCTGAAAATCATACAATTGATACCAAAATTCCTGTGACCAATGTCATTTCTAAAGGAAATCCATACATTAATTATGTGCATGATGGAAAATTTATCAACTATGTACATGGATTTAATAAAGTGAAAAAACGTGATTTTGCTTTTCTCGGCGTACATATGATTGATTATCGTATAGACAAATCTTCTGGGCGAACATACATTGTTCGTAATTATAAAAACATGAAAGAAAAACGTGTAAAGCAGATGGAGTTATTTTCAACAGATACTTCTTCAATTCTATATATACGTGAGTTAAAAAAAGAAAACTTTTTTATAGTCGTCAAAGGAAAACACATTGATTACAAAAAAGCACGATTTGAATATTTAACCAATGGCGACCCTGTCATTTTTCTTGATAACAATCCGACTTATATCCTAAATGGATTCCGAATGGCAGAAGATAACCAAGTGCTCACAGGAAGTCTGTATAATGGTGAATTGGACAAAGCAGAAAACAAAGAAGGTACCAAACAAGCTGTGTCCAATAAACTTGATTGTATTGATGGCGATTGCGAGAATGGTTGGGGAAAACTCAGAGTAGGCGATATTCTAACGGAAGCCACGTTTAAAAATGGTGCAATTGACGGAGTCGCCTATATAACCTATCCGAAAGATTCGTATTATCACGGGCAATACGTCAACAATCGCAGACACGGATTTGGCTATTACCATTGGGCAAGCGGGAAAACCTATATTGGGTATTGGAAAGATGGAAAACAACATGGACTAGGCTACCTAATGGACAAAGATAATAAGGTGATTTCTGGCGGGACTTATGAAAATGGTGAACTTGTGAAAAGTGCCATGTCTGAAAATATGAGTCAAAACATCAATGGGAACTGCGCCGGAAACTGTACAGATGGTTTTGGAAAATACACCTACAACAACGGCGATGTATATTGGGGATTCTTCAAAAATGGACAACGTGCCGGCGTTGGAACGTATAAATGGAAAAACAAAAGTTCCTATGTAGGTTCGTACACTGACGATGGTGTTCGAAACGGATATGGCATGTATACTTACGTAGATCGTTCTGTGTATAAAGGCATATTTGTAAACGATCGTATTGACGGATTGGGCATGATGAAATACAACAAAACTGGAAATGTAGTACGAGGTGTTTTTAACAACAAAGGCGCCAAAGTCAAAGATTACGAATAATCTAACTTACATAATTAAAAAACTAAAATGAAAAAAATTACAAGCATTGTATGGCTAATATGCCTTGGCATTTGTTTGGTGCAATGCAAAAACAAACAAGCAGTAGAAACCTATAAAGTAACTCCTGAATTTGCTGAAAAAATTGACAAACCTGCCGTTCACTTTACGGTGGACATTCCTAAAAGTTTAAAATTTAACAAACCGCAAGAAGGAAAAAAAACATCTTCATATGGAATGATACAAAAAGTAAACAATGATGGAATTGTGGTAGAAATGTGTTCTTTGGGATACATCTCATTAGACGGTGCAGCTTTTGAAAACAATGCGCGTTCCTTTCTAGGACAAGTCCGCAGTTTACTCAAAAGAGGTGGCTACACCATAGAAAAAGACACTATTGGAAACTTGTCATTTAATGGTGAAAAATACATGACATTACAGGCAGAAGCAACGATGGAAAAAGGGTTAACACCAGAATTTGAGGGGAAATATCTGTTTAATGTCGTAGTAAAGCCAAATCCTCATGGCAATACACATATGATTATGCTTATGAACGCACGCGACGATCAAGCAGCAAAAACCTATGAAGATTTCAAAGACAAACTGACCATTTCCACCATTTGGAATACATTTACATATCTAGAATAACACCAGTTAATTATTGGAAAGAGGTTGTTACGCAAACAGTGTAGCAGCCTCTTTTTAGTTGCCTGTTTGAAGTCAATATTTTTCCCTAATTTAGGCACAAACCGATCACTATGACTTCATGAAACACCAAAAAATTACTCTAAAATACGTATTCAGTGTCCTATTTGCGGTACTTTTTACTTGGTTTATTCATGAATTTGCACATTGGTTTACAAGTGAAGCATTGGGATACGAAGCAATTATGCGACTCAATGGTGTGCGACCTGTGTATGGCGTATTTCCGACGGAAGGACACCAAGCGATCATTTCCATTTCAGGACCTATCATTACCATTGTACAAGGAATTGTTTTTTATCTGCTACTTCAATCAAAAGGTTGGATTACATGGTGTTATCCATTGCTTTTTACCACATTTTACATGCGATTTTTGGCGGGAATAATGAATTTTCTAAATCCAAATGACGAAGCACGTGTGGGACAATATCTAGGAATTGGAACACATACCTTATCGCTGTTGGTCAGTATTTTTCTTTTTGTACTCGTTTACAAAATCAGTAAAAAGTACCAACTCCACTGGAAGTTTCAATTTTGGACACTCTTCATTGTTATACTTATCAGTTGGACAATTATTTACGTAGATATGTACTTCCGCATTCAGA
>JBCCLS010000557.1:0-3004 GCA_039026835.1 Bacteroidota bacterium
AAATTCAATAGTTTGCAATAATTTACTAGATACAAAAAGAATTTTTATTTGAATAAAACTTAGGTTGAGTTCACGATAAATAGTATTTTAAGAACACACAGTATTGGTACAATTAATATGAAAAAGGTAGTCACATTTGGTGAAATTATGTTGCGATTGTCTACAGAACGCTTCTTGCGATTCTCTCAGTCAAAAGCATTCAATGCAATGTATGGCGGTGGCGAATTTAATGTCGCTGTTTCCTTAGCGAATTTAGGGATTAGTAGTGAATTTGTAACACGATTGCCCGAAAACGAAATTGGCGAATGTGCATTGATAGAAATGCGCAAACGCAATGTAGGCACAACACATATTTCCTTTGGAAACGATCGTTTGGGAATCTACTTTTTGGAAATTGGTTCGGGAACGCGTGCAAGCAATGTGGTGTACGACAGAGCGCATAGTGCCATGGCAAACCTGAAAAAAGGCACTTTCAACTGGAAAGAAATTCTAAAAGATGCTTCTTGGTTTCACTGGAGCGGCATTACGCCTGCTATTTCGCAAGGTGCCGCCGAGGAATGTTTGGAAGCTGTCAAAGCTGCACATGAACTCGGAATTACCATTTCGTGCGATCTTAATTACCGATCCAAACTTTGGAAATATGGCAAAGAACCGCATGAAATTATGCCTGAACTCTTACAATACAGCAATATCATTTTAGGCGATATTGACACAGCGTATTTTATGTTGGGCGACAATAAAGTCAATCCAAATTATCAAGATGTAAAATCGTTGCCAAACCTATACGATCGCATTTTTGAATTGTGTCCAAATTTACAAACTGTTGCGACAACGTTGCGCTATTCAGTAAGTGCTTCGCATCAACGCATTGGCGGAATTTTGTATGACAAAAAGCAAATTTATGATGCAGACATTAAAGAAGTAACGCCTGTGGTAGACAGAGTTGGCAGCGGTGATGCCTTTATGGGCGGATTGATTTACGGATTAATTGAACACAAGAATGATCTCCAAAAAGCCATCAATATTGCGGTCGCTTCGTGCTGTTTGAAGCATACCATTTATGGCGATTATAATTTGGTTTCAACCAAAGACATAGACACATTTTTAGCAGGAAATAATAACGGAAAAGTATCACGATAAACATGGCAACATTTACCCGAATAGAAGTCGCACAAACCATGAAAACTACAGGATTGGTTCCGTTGTTTTATCACCATGATGTAACTATTGCCAAGCAAGTTGTCAAAGCATGTTACGATGGTGGCGCACGTTTGTTAGAGTTTACGGCGCGTGGCGATTTTGCGCATGAAGTTTTTGGTGAATTGAACAAATATGTTCAAGCGGAACTTCCAGAAATGATGTTGGGCGTTGGTTCTATTACCGATGCTGCTGCTGCTTCTTTATATATGTCGCTTGGCGCGAATTTTATTGTGACGCCAGTGTTGCGTGAAGATATTGCGATTGTTTGTAACCGCAGAAAAGTATTGTGGTCACCAGGTTGTGCATCACTCACGGAAATTGCCAAAGCGGAAGAATTGGGTTGCGAGATTGTAAAGCTGTTTCCAGGAAGTGTGTACGGACCAGAATTTGTAAAAGCAATCAAAGCGCCACAACCTTGGACAAGCATTATGCCAACTGGTGGCGTGGCTCCTACTAAAGAAAGTTTAGCAAAATGGTTTGCTGCTGGTGTCACTTGCGTGGGAATGGGTTCAAAGTTGATTCAAAAAAAGGACAACGGCGAATTTGATCTGGAAAAAATAAAAACAACTACATACACAGTATTACAGCTTATAAAAGAATTGCACGCATGAGTCTTTCTCCATCTTCATCAGTGACCTTAAAAGAATTGTCGCGACTTTCAGGATTTTCAGTTTCTACGGTTTCCAAGGCTTTAAATAATAAATTTGACATCAGTCCCGATACGCGAAAAGCCATTCAGAAAATTGCGGTACAATATAATTATGTGCCCAATAAGTATGCAGTTGCGCTTCGTAAAAAGCAAACAAAAGCCGTCGCAGTTATCATTCCGCAAATTAATACTAGTTTTTACAGTTGTTTGGTGTATAATATTGAAAAAGTAGCTTCTAAATTTGGGTATAGAATTATGTTGTTTCAATCTTTTGAGGAAACAAAACGTGAAAAATATTGCTTAAAAAGTGTGTATGACGGAAGTGTGGATGGCGCTATTTTAATCTCCAAAAAAGAACGACCTACTATCCAAAAAAAGCAGGGCAATCAATTGCCTATACAATGCATTCAACTTTCGGAACAATTAGAAGAAAAGCAGTTGAAGCACTTGTGTATTCGTACTTTTTCAGAATTGATTTCTTCTTTTGATTCGTATTGATTGTTTGTGCTACACAAGACAGAAGTCACACGTAAAAATGATCGTCTCATCTATGTCAGAAAAGTACTTTCAGCTTGGTGATTTCAGTAAAATGTTACCTATTTGTTACCTTTCGTATTCGTCGATTTTTTTCTTATTTTGTAAAAAATTGAAGTATGCTCAAAAAGATAGTTTTTATTGTTGTTCTCGTTTGTACGATTACTAGTGGATTTTCACAATATGATGTCGATTCTTTAAAAACTATTTTAAACAAGACAGAAAATAAAAAAGAGAAACTTTCTACGCTAGGCGATTTAGCGATACAATTATCTAAAAACAGCAGTGATGAGCAAGAAATCTATTTTAGAAAATATATTGTGCTTGCCAAAGATTTGGAGGAGTATGACTCAATGGCTTCAACCTCTAGGTATTTAGTTCAATACTACATCTACCAAAGAGAATTAGAGAAAGCCCAACAATTATGTGATTCACTGCTGAGTTATAAACCATTCTTTAAAAAACCAAGCTCCGAGGCACATCTTTTACTAAAACGAGCAGCAATATATTTCAAACATGAGAATTATGATAGTGCGATTAAAGATTATAGCGGCGCTCAAGAATTGTTCATGCAAAGTGGCGATTCTATTTATGCAGCCGATGCCTACTATTTTTGTGGAC
>JBCCLS010000558.1:0-2992 GCA_039026835.1 Bacteroidota bacterium
CGAAGCTGAAAAAGGTTCGTACATATTAGATGATGTTCCTATCAAAAACTTAAGCGAAAAAAAAGCAGCGATCTACCGAAATAAATTCTTGGGATTTATTTTCCAATCGTTCAACTTGATCAACTATAAAAATGCAGCAGAAAATGTGGCATTGCCTTTATACTATCAGGGAATCTCGCGAAAAATTAGAAAAGAAAAATCATTATACTATCTTGAAAAAGTAGGCTTGGCCGATTGGGCACATCACTTGCCTAGTGAACTTTCTGGTGGACAAAAACAGCGTGTGGCCATTGCTCGTGCCTTGGCGTCCGAACCAAAAGTACTCCTAGCCGATGAGCCAACAGGAGCATTGGATACGAAAACCTCATACGAAGTAATGGATTTTCTGCAAGGAATTAATGACGAAGGAAAAACCATACTTGTCGTTACACACGAACCTGATATTGCTGATATGACCAAGCGCATTGTGCAGCTCAAAGATGGAGTGATAGAACAAGACAAATTTGTAGAACAAGTAAGAGCTTCGGAGCATGTTTGATTTAGACCGTTGGCGAGAAATATTCCAAACCATCAATAAAAATAAGCTACGAACACTCTTAGCCGGCTTTACAGTAACGCTTGGAATTTTGATCTTTACTATTCTCTTTGGAATGGGAAATGGTCTCAAAAACACGTTTTATGACTTCTTTCAAGATGATGCGCAAAACACAATCTTTATTTATCCAGGTGTGGCTTCAAAACCTTTCAAAGGATTCAAAGAAAATCGCCGCATCGAATTCAAAAATGAAGATTTAGCATTTTTAGAAGAAGAGTTCGCAGATCGAATCGAATATACAACTGCAAGAATAGGAACTGGCGTTGTAGCAAAACACAAAAGCGAATACGGAAATTACACCGTAAGATCAGTACATCCCGATCATCAATACTTAGAAAAAACAGTCATTGAAAAAGGTCGTTATATCAATGAAAATGACATCAATACAGATGCTAGAATCGCTGTCATTGGTCGGTTGGTAGAGAAAGATCTATTTGGAGAAGAAGATGCCATGGGGAAATATTTCACACTAAATAAAATTGTTTACAGAATTGTAGGCGTATTTAGTGATACCGGAGGCGATCGCGAAGAACGTTACATTTATACTCCTATAAGTACGCATCAATTAGTGTATAAAAACACAGATAAAATTGATCAAATCAATTTGTCTTACAAAATGGAACTTGGGGCAAACGGTGCTAGAAAGCTGGCGCGTGATCTTGAAAAAGTGTTAAAAGAAAAACACAATATTGCACCGAGTGATCGCAACGGAGTCTACATAAGAAGCGTCATAGAAGATCTTGAAAGAAATCTGCAAATTGCCAACGTATTACAGATTATTGTACTTTGGATAGGTATCGGAACCTTATTTGCAGGTGTCATTGGTATTAGCAATATTATGGTCTACATTGTCAAGGAACGCACCAAAGAACTTGGCATCCGAAAGGCGTTAGGTGCAAAACCAAGTTCCGTCATTGGTATGATTTTACAAGAAACCATCGTAATAACATTATTGTTTGGATACATTGGATTGCTCATAGGAAACTTTATACTGAATTCTATGGGGAATAAATTAGAAGACTGGTTTATTACCAATCCAAGTGTAAGTCAGTCAACCATCATTGGCGCTACTTTAATTTTAATTATTTCGGGATTAATTGCCGGATACATTCCTGCCAGAAGAGCAGCAAAAGTAAAACCAATTGTAGCCTTAAGAGACGAATAAACTAAAGCCATACACATGAAATTTATATTTACACGCGACACATGGCAGGAAATCTTTGGAGCCATTCGTAAAAACAAATTACGAACGGCCATCACCATTATAGGCGTTTTTTGGGGAATTCTTCTTTTTATTGGCCTGCAAGGAGCTGCCAAAGGTATGGAAAACGGATTTGAAACTGCATTCAAAGGATTGGCTACTAACAGTATCTTTTTATGGGGACAACAAACAGGAATTCCGTATGGTGGATACAATAGAAACCGTGGTATTCAGTTAGAATTGAGTGATACATATCGTATTGCCAATCAAATAGAAGGTGTACAATTTGTAGTACCGCGAAACGCAAAAGGAATATTTGATGGCGCAGCGCCGTTAGTAGTGAACGATATGAAGTCAGGAAACTATAAAGTATTTGGAGATTATCCAGTTATTGACAATGTGTCCAGAAAAAAACTGCGAAAAGGTCGTTTTTTAAATGAAAAAGACATTCAAGACAGCCGAAAAATATGTGTTATTGGAGAGCGTACAGAGCAAGAACTTTTTGAAAAAGGTGAAAATCCTGTAGGGCAATACATAAAAATTAGTAATATCTACTTTCAAGTTGTAGGTGTGTACAAAGAAAATAATACAGATTTCTTTGAAGGAGATGATTCCATCTTTATTCCATTTACTACATTTAAAAAAGTATTCAATACAGGAAATCGTATCGGTTGGATGGTAATTGCAGGCTATCCTTCAGAAGATATTGTAGCAATCGAAGAAAAAGCAAAAACACTACTCAAAAGAAGATATACCGTACATCCTAATGACGAGCGTGCATTTGGTGCAGCCAATTTGGGAGAAATGTTTGGAAAAATTACAGGCTTCGTAACTGGACTCAAGTTTACAGCATTAATTGTGGGAATTGCAACCATTTTAGCAGGCGTTATCGCCATTGGAAACATATTGCTCATTACAGTAAAAGAGCGAACCAAAGAAATAGGAATAAGACGCGCTTTGGGTGCAAAACCTTCGGAAATTCGCGGACAAATCATCTTAGAATCGGTGTTCCTAACAATGGTTGCAGGAACTATTGGAATTACAGTCGGCGGATTATTACTCTCCGTATTGAATCAAGCGGCACAAAGTTGGGATGATTTCCCTTTTGTAAATCCAACGGTAAGTCTTGAATACATTGGAATGGCATTGCTCATCATGATCATATTAGGAACACTCATCGGACTTATTCCAGCGCA
>JBCCLS010000559.1:0-2992 GCA_039026835.1 Bacteroidota bacterium
CATACCGTCACTTTGAGTAATTTTGAGGCAAGAAAAACACTCGAAGTGACGATTAGTGTTTCAAATTCAATTTCGAGTTCAATTTCGATTTATAAACGTCACTTCGAGTGATTTTGAGGCACGAAAAATAGTATCGAGAAGTACTTGGAAATCCTAAACTCCTAAACCCATAAACTTATAAACTAAAATACTAAAACTTAATATTCAACACAGACTTTTGAGTCCCGCTACCAGATGATTTTGACAACATCCATTTGCCATCTTCTTTATATACAGTCGCATCTTGTCCTTTCACTAAATACACATTTGGCACGCCTGATTTTAATAAAATCATCACCACTTTTGGCGTACGATCTACCAATTGATAACCGTTTTCAATCGGTTGTGCATAGAGCATCTCAACAACGGTTTCTGCTGTTTCCTGTACAACTTCTTTTAATGGAGGAACTTGAGACGTTTTTTCTGCAACTTCTTCTACAATTGTTTCCTTTGCTTCCATAACCGTTTCTTTTGTCTCTGTGACTTTCTTAGGAGTTTCATTTACAACTACTGGCGGTGGTGGCGGTGGTACCTCTTCCTTTTTCTTTGGTTGATAGGAATAATTTTCGGCTTTTATCGCTGCAAAAGCTCTTTGCAATGCTTCCCGATATGATGGTTCGTATGCTTTGATTTTGGAACGACCATAAGGCGTTTCAAACACTACTTTATTAGAGCAATCGCGCAAAATAATTGACATTTTCGTGGTAAAAATGTTTGATTCATTATTCACATCTGCATACAATCCCAAGCATCGGTCTTCTGCCAAATCAGTTGGAAAATCTTCGCTATCATACAACACTTGAAATCCTTCTTGTTTAAACAAATGGCGCACCACAGTATTTACGCGGTATTGATTATGTTTCTTTAAAAAATTGAGCTTGTAGGGAATAACAACGTATTTGTAATTATTCAACTCTTGTGAAAAACAAGAAAAGGTGATACATAGGAAAAGAACACTTGCCAAGAAACGCTTCATCTGCTTACTTTTTATGAGGTTAATCTATCTGAAAACTTCCGTCAGATTGTATATTTTGCTCCAAAATAAGAATTTTATCGGAATCCGCTAATCTTTCTCCATCGGAAAAATATAATTGAAGCCCAATTGCACAGAAGCATAGTTGGATTTGGCAAGATTTTGATACTCCAGCAAGTTATCTGCCATAATGTAAAAGTTAATATTTCCAATGTGTGACGAGAGTCCTATGCCAATATTAGTTCTGGAAAAACCATCAACTGTGTAGGTAACTTTTCCACTTAAAAAGTCAAACAAACGACGATAATAAAATGCAGACAATGCCAATTGTGGCGCACGCGATCGTCCAATAGCAAATAACTGCAATCCAACTTCATTTAAAAAATCACTTTCATCTACCGTACAATTGCATTCTTTTGCGTTTTTCTTTCCGTATCTATAAGAAGCGGAACCGTTAATTTTTGGCGATCGCCAAGCGATATAGTTTTTAGAAATTGTATCTAACTCGAATAAATCTTCAAAATTATCTGTGATTTCTTGCCAATATTCATCTGCGGTTTGTCCGGAACCATTGTTAGGAAAAAGTGGATTAATACCTTCAAAATTATATTCGCCTTTCAGTGTATAGGTTTCTACGTCTTTGGTGTGATAAATAAAGCCCAAATCTTGAATGCTTCCTGTGATCGTCCATTGTTCTTTGGGATGATAGGTAAATCCAAAATCAGCACCCAACCCTAAATTACCTCCAAAAAGTACGCGCTTCCGTAATTCTTTGATGGCTTTTCGGTTCCAGTCGTTTTGTCCGTCATTTTCCAAATTGATCAGCGAAGCATATCCGGAAGTTTGCAATTCAAAATCCAAATCAAAATTGTGATTGTAAAAATTATTTTCACCTTCAGTAGTAATAAAACTTCCGCGATTATTGGTCGATTTGAAATTTAACAAGCTTGAATAAATTTTTCCACGAAAACCATATGTCCATTTTTCATTCACTTTGGTAGTCAAACCGACATGCAATACCGAAAGCAACTCGCCTTTTCCGTTAACGTCGCTCAGATCAAATCTGCGTCCAATATTGGTTTGATTGCCTTCGTAGGCAAGAATTGCGACATCTCGTGGATAATAAAAATGAATATCTAATTCTTGATACAGTCCAAAAGATAAATATTTGTTGGGCGCATACGAATTTCCAAACGCATAGCCGCCACTGAAAATTTCCAACTGCTGATTGACGGTGAAATAGTCATTTCGATCTAAATTAAAAACAACCTGACGCAATTTTTCATTAAAATCAACACCATTGTCTGCAAATAAGTCAAATGCCGTGACACCTGAAGCGCCTGCACCTACATGAATATGTGATAATAACGGTACGCCCACGTGCCATTTATAATCTACTTCTGCGCCTGGATTGAGCAATAAGGATTGCGGAACATCTGTAAAATTGTACAGCAATTGCTTGTTTTGTGCAAGTCCAAAACTCGTGATAAAGACCAATATGAGACTAAGTTTTTTCAACTACTGTATGAATTAATTATTGTGTGTCAATTAAAAAGAATAAAGTTGCCTTTGAGCGCATTTTGATATTTCCAATACTATTTTCGTCTAGTGGAATTCCTGTGGAACTTGGAAACATACTCAAAATAAATTCGAGGCGTTTTGTATTTAGTAGTTGGTCTAACGAGGCATTTTCAAAAACTTCTGTGTGTGTGGTGACAACTTCGTTATTGCCATCAGGCACGACATCTATAAAAAAACTATATGTCACAAAATCATTTTCATCATACATAATGACGTCTGCACGGAAAGTTCTATCGATGGAGTTGGTAACTTCAAAAAAGAACTCGCATTTAATTAGGTTGTCACGAAAAAAATCATCTCCAAAAAGATCCAACTCCAACTCATCACTTTCAATCACAGTGGCCGTTCCTGTAGATTCAGAGAATTGAGAAGCTGGAAAATCAAAAAAGATTAAACTCG